>DATNQE010000417.1:0-3270 GCA_036702895.1 Trichocoleus sp.
CCCTGGGGCATTAGATTGAGGACTGAGTTTGGCTTAATCGTGGGCAAACCGCCGCACCTGAAATTCGCTAGATTCGGCCATCTCGTACTCAAAGCCTAACGCCGCGTCAAACTCTGCTGTCACCTGATCTAGCTCATCCTCAGGAATGGCTTTCCACTGCTCCCGAGTTGACCAGCGAATTACGTAGATGACTGCTTCCAAATCATTGGGATCTAGCCAAACTTCCTTTGATATAAAGCCTGGATAGCGCCGCAGCGCCGCTGTCCAAATCTGGTTATCGATCTCGATGTACTTTTCCCGGTTCTCCGGGGCCATCCGAAACTTGAGCCACTCAATCACCATACCCGGTTGCTCCTGCTAGCTGGCAATTTTTCTATGGGCAGTTTAATGGCTACAAGCGGAAATCCGGCACGTCCAATTCCTGCCTTAATCAGCAGGCACAACCTGCACCGTGCCGTTGATTTCAATTTGGCCAGAGGTGACGTTTAGGGCATCGATATTGACCTCTGGACCCAGGTCAAGGTCAAAGCCGTCCAGCTGCAGCGGTTCAGTTTCAGGGCTTACCTGCAGGCTGGGCTGCTGGAGTACCAGAATATGGCCCTCCCGCACAGTCAGATCAGTCTTTAAAACCAGGGGCTGGGAGGCAGCCCCGGAGGCCGGACGCAGAGTCAGCGCGATCTGCCTGGGTGCGATCGCAACCGTCTCCACCTGAAACGACGCATTCTCCTCAACCAGCGCCCCCAGATAAGGCCGCAGGTCGTGGTCTGCACCCTGCACCGCGATCAGCTGCCGCAAAAAATCCCGTAGGCCCTCCTGCAGTAGCGGAGCCTGAAGCGATGCGGCCAGATCCGCTTCGCGGAGCACCACCTCCCCTACGATCGGAAACCGCTGCTGCAGCCGCAGCGGTTTGCCCCGCAGCACCTGCCCCAAATTAATCCGAATCTCCTGGGCCGCTACCTGCACCTGGCTTAAGTGCAGCCCCTGATACACGGCTCGATCTGCCGCCACCCTAGCCCCTGGTAAGTAGCCAGAGAGAATTTCGCGATCGCGCCCCTCCAACTCAAACACCAGATTGTCCACATGCTCCACCTGGGCCTGCAGCCATAGCCGCACCGCTGCTGGCAAAATCCGGCTGATTACTCGACTGCCTTTTGCAGCTGTCTTCTCCTGCACCAAGTCACCTTCCATATTTGCGCTGGCTCAACGTTTGATTTCCTATGTCCAAGCGGGTTTGTTCAGGGGCTAGGAAATAGCATGAGGGCTTTTTCTCAACCACTCCGTAACGCTATCCTCCCTCCACTTCCTTCCCCACCCGACTCTACCAGAGGAGCTCTCTAAACCCTAGGGATCAACTTGTCATGATTCCATGACATAACTAAAACACATGATCCCGAAAATTGTTAGAATTTCATGACAAGTCGATCCCCGAATTCAGCATTATTTGGTGGATCGCCCAAAAGACAAGGATCTTGGGGCTTGATCCCTAAAGGTTTTTTTGCAATAGTAGGCGCAACGATTGATCCCCGACGATTGATCCCCACGGCTTGATTCCTAGTTAAGCGATCCCCATCGCTCGATTTTGACGAATCAATTCCATCAGTAAAGCCTCACCACACTTCGGGGATTGACTTGGTTTAGGCTCACCCCGCCCCTCAGTAACCTGTCCCTAAAAAACTGAGCCATGACTTGAGCCATAGCTTAAGAGGGGCCTAAGGGTTAAAGCTCAAAAGCGATTTTTATAAGGAGGTAGCGACCCCATGTCTCAACGCCCACCGCTTGAAGAAATGACCCTACGGCAGCTCCGCCGAGTTGCCAGCGAGTACGAAGTCTCTCGCTACAGCCGCATGCGTAAGGTCGAGCTGATAGAATCTATCCGCACCATTGAAACTAGACGCGGTATTACCCAGGCAGAGCCTGTATCCGTACCCAGCGCCGCCCCTGCCCCAGTCTCTATGCCGACGGCTGAAAGTCAAACCGAAGTAGAAGCATCCAAATACTTTGCTACCCCCGCGCCAGCAGCAACTGCTGTCCTAGCCACTGTGGATGAAGGCCTGCCGGATCTTCCCTCGGGCTATGGGGAAAGCCGGATTGTGCTCATGCCTCGTGACCCTCAGTGGGCCTACACCTACTGGGACATCCCCAATGACCACAAAGAGGAACTGCGTCGTCAGGGCGGCAGTCGACTGGCATTGCGCTTCTATGATGTCACCGATATCGACGTGAACTCCCAGAGCCCCCACAGCCTGCAGCAGTACGAGTGCGATGAGCTGGCCCGCGAGTGGTACCTGCCCATCCCGGTGAGCGATCGCGATTATGCTGTCGAGATTGGCTACGTCTGCGGCGATGGTCGCTGGCTGGTGCTGGCTCGCTCCTACCCGGTTCATGTGCCGCCAGTCTACCCATCCGACTGGATTGAAGACCACTTTATGACCGTGGATTGGGAAAGCAATCTTCAGGGCAAGACCCTGATGACCCTAACCCACCCCAGCCGCCGCTACCAGAGCGCTGGCAAGGCCGAAGCCAACCCCATTTACGACGGCATCTTCAACCTTGCTGAATCGGCTGAGGCGCAGCGGGTAGCAGGCTCTCTGTTTGGCTCAATGCAGCATGCTGTCGGCTCTGGTCAAATGATGGTTACGCCTGAGCAAGCCATTAGCTCCTACGTCTTCCCCTCTGGCGTGGGTATGTGGGCCATGCCGACTATGTCGGGGCTCACTATGTCGGGTGCAGGCTTCTCTGCTTCGGCCCCACCCGTTCGGCCTCGTCAGTTCTGGCTGATCGCCGACGCTGAACTGATTGTCTACGGCGCTACCGAGCCCGATGCCACTGTCACCATTGGCGGCAAGCCCATCAAGCTCAACCCCGACGGCACCTTCCGCTTCCAGATGTCCTTCCAGGATGGCCTGATCGACTACCCAATCATGGCGGTAGCAGCCGACGGCGAGCAAACTCGCTCCATCCACATGAAGTTCACCCGCGAGACCCCCTCCCGCAACACCAATACTAAAGAGGAACAAGTGCTGGAGTGGCTCAACTAAGCCAAGCAACAAATTTGGTTTAACTGCGAAACACTACTTTCAAGCGCGGCTGCTAGCCGCGCTTTTTTGTCTTTTGGGGCCATTAACAGCTGACTTCCTGTGTTTTACACAGCCTCTTACCAGAGTTGGGTTCGCAGAGGCAGGAGCTCTAGCTATAGTCTTAGTGACCTTGGCCTGGCATTTAAGCAGGCTTTGGACAACAGCCCTTAGAAATAGCTGCCCCTAAAGGCAC
>DATNQE010000428.1:0-2044 GCA_036702895.1 Trichocoleus sp.
TATCGCCTGGAAGGAATCAGCCTATGTGCGGCATTGTAGGATATATCGGCACCCGAGCAGCCAGCAATATCTTGATGGAAGGACTCCGCAAGCTGGAGTACCGGGGGTACGATTCTGCTGGAATTGCCACCGTCTTGGAGGGGGAGCTGAACTGCGTGCGTGCCAAGGGCAAGCTGCAGAACCTTCAGGACAAGCTCGATGGGCTAGAGAACCCGGCTCGCCTGGGTATTGGACACACCCGTTGGGCCACCCACGGTAAGCCCGAGGAGTACAACGCCCACCCTCACCGCGATACTCAGGGCCGCGTTGCCGTTGTGCAAAACGGCATCATTGAGAACTATCGAGAGCTGCGGGAAGTCCTCAAAGCCAAAGGCCATGAGTTTCGCTCTGACACCGATACGGAAGTCGTGCCGCACCTGATTGCGGAGTATCTGCGCCACCTGCCCGAGGGCAGCGGCCTGCAGCCTCAGTCGGCGCTGCTCGAAGCGGTGCGGCTGGCCTCCAAAGATTTAAACGGGGCGTTTGCGCTAGCAATTATTTCGGCAGACTTCCCCGATGAGCTGATTGTGGTGCGGCAGCAGGCCCCGCTGGTGATTGGCTTTGGTCAAGGCGAGTTTTTCTGCGCGTCTGATACGCCTGCTATCGTGCCCTATACCCGCGCGGTGCTGCCTCTGGAAAATGGTGAGTTGGCTCGGCTGACGCCGTTGGGCGTTGAGATCTACAGCTTTGAGGGCGTGCGCCTGCGCAAACACCCGCTAACCCTCAACTGGAACCCCATCATGGTGGAGAAGCAGGGGTTCAAGCACTTCATGCTCAAGGAGATCTACGAGCAGCCGGGCGTAGTGCGTACCTGCCTCGAAACCTATATCGACAGCGATTGGACGGCGGCTTCGACGACCTCACCGCTGAAGCTGGGACTGCCGGATGCGCTGGTAGAGGGACTAGAGAATGTTCAGATTGTGGCTTGCGGTACGAGCTGGCACGCCAGCCTGGTGGGTAAGTACCTGCTAGAGCAGCTAGCGGGTATTCCCACGATGGTGCAGTACGCCTCTGAGTTTCGCTATGCTCCCTCGCCGCTGACGCCCCATACCCTCACTATTGGCGTCACCCAGTCGGGCGAAACGGCAGATACTTTGGCTGCGCTTGATATGGAGCAGCAGCGCCGCCTAACTCACAGCAGCGCAGCGCTCAATCCCCGAATGCTAGGTATTACTAACCGCCCAGAAAGCTCTTTGTCGCGGCTAGTGCCTCACATTATCGATACCCATGCTGGCATTGAGATTGGGGTCGCGGCGACTAAGACCTTCACCGCCCAGGTGATGGCGTTTTACTTCCTGGCGCTGGATCTGGCCTATCGGCGCAAGGCACTGTCTTTCCAGCGCATAGAAGAGATTATCGAGGGTCTGTGGCAGCTGCCCGCGCAGATTGAGCTGGTGCTGGAGAGCCAGGAGCGCTATATCGAAGACCTGGCCCACAGCTTTGCGGAAACCCAAGACTTTATCTACCTGGGTCGGGGCATCAACTTCCCCATTGCGCTGGAGGGAGCGCTCAAGCTCAAGGAGATCAGCTACATTCACGCCGAGGGCTATCCCGCTGGTGAGATGAAGCACGGCCCCATTGCCCTGCTGGATGCCAAGGTGCCGGTGGTTGCGATCGCAATGCCCGGCACGGTCTACGACAAGGTGCTCTCCAATGCCCAGGAAGCCAAGGCCCGCGATGCTCAGCTGATCGGCGTGGTGCCGATGAACGACCCAGAGGCCGAGGAGACCTTTGACGAGCTGCTGCCGGTGCCCGTGGTGGATGAACTGCTCTCACCCATCCTGGCGGTGATTCCCCTGCAGCTGCTGGCGTATCACATCGCGGCGCGGCGCGGTCTGGACGTGGACCAGCCCCGCAACCTGGCCAAGTCGGTGACTGTGGAATAGGTGTGTGTTCTAGAAACTGGGTTTCTGTATGAGGGAAATAAAGTTGTACACCAGTAAATAAACTTTTACGCCCTTCATCAGAGTTGTACACCAAATAAAAAAGCCGTACACTAATACAT
>DATNQE010000446.1:0-4354 GCA_036702895.1 Trichocoleus sp.
CCAAGAAGCTGGGCATTAGCAAGTACGACGTTTACGGCTCTTCGGTAGACGAGACCAGTGTGCAAGTAGACCGGGGCGACCCCAAGCAGGTAAAAGCCTCTAACCGCTCGAGCGTAATTGTGCGCGTGTGGAATGACCAGGGGCTGTTGGGAGTGACCAGCACTACCGATGTTGATCCAGCTGGCCTGGAGCTGGCTTTGGGCACGGCGCAGGAGGCCTGTGCGTTTGGTGCTAAGGAACATGTGCCTGACTTTAGCCCAGAGGCAACGGCTCCCACTGCTGACGTCAAGGTTGAAAACCTGGCTCCGGCTCCCGTGTCTGACTTGATTGAAACGCTGGTGGGGCTGGAGAAGCAACTGCTGGAGGCGCACCCTGCGATCGCAAGCGTCCCCTATAACGGCTTAGCCCAGCGCGACATCGATCGCTTCTACCTCAATAGCGAGGGGGCTCTGCGCCACGAGCGCCGTTCCTACGCCTCGGTGTATCTCTATAGCAAAACCGATCAAGAGGGCCGCAAGCCCCGCTCTGCAGGCGCCATGCGGATCAACCGGGGGCTGCAAAACCTGGACCTGCAGGGCTGTTTGCAGGAGGCGACGGAGAAAACGCTCAGCCACCTGGACTATGAGAAGATTTCGACGGGCAAGTACCGAGTCGTGTTCTCCGCCGAGGCGTTTCTAGCCCTGCTGGGCGCATTCTCCAATATGTACAACGCCCAGAGCATTCTGGATAAGCGCAGCCTCTCGACTCCAGAGTCCTTAGGGCAGCCCATTGCCTCGCCTCTGCTCTCGGTGTACGACGACGCGCTCCATCCCGAAAACATCGGTGTCGAAACCTTTGATGGCGAAGGCACCCCCACTCGCCGGGTAGCGCTGCTTGAGAAAGGGGTGCTGACTAATTTTCTGCACAGCGCCGGCACCGCCAAGCGCTTTGGGGCCAGCCCTACAGGCCACGCCGACATTGGGGCGAAGGTTTCGGTGGGGCCGAGCTTTTACCATGTCATGCCGGGCGCATCTGCAGAAGCAGACTTTGATTTAGAGACGGCTGACAACGTTATTTTGATCGACGATCTGCAGGCGCTGCACGCCGGGGTCAACGCTCTGCAGGGCTCGTTCTCGCTTCCCTTTGACGGCTGGTTGATGCGCCAGGGTCAGCGGGTGAGCATTGAGTCTGCTACGGTCGCTGGAGATTTTCGCGACGTGCTCAAGTCCATCATCCATATTGAGCCAGAGGCTGAAATCACGCCTGGCGGGGTCTGTCCTCGCATCTGGGTCGATTCCCTTTCCATCACGGGGGAAGCCTAGCAGCGCTAACGCCAGGGCTTAGAGAACCCGATTTTTGATTGAAACGCTGGGTGCGTTGCCGCTATGGCAGCGCACCCTTGAATGATTTCAGGCCCGTTTTAGGGGGAGGGCCGAATTCCGACACGATTAGCAGTCGGTTGGGTGGGTTGGTTACCGGTGCGGTTGGGGTAGCACTTAAGCTGATTGCCCTCGACGACAACTTCGCCCATCGTCGTGCGAATGTAGAGCTTGCCTGCCACACAGCGCACTACCGACTGCAAAACGTTGCTGACAGCAATCTCGCTGCACTGGGCCGCTGGGGCTGGGCTTTGAGAGACAGGTGCCGAGGTAGGCGTTGGGCCTGGAGGGCGTTTGGGAGCTGCCTCTTGGGGAGGGGTAGTGCCTCTCAGAGGCGGCAAAATTTTAGTTTCCGTGGTTACCGTATCCTTCTCCAGCCACACTATTTTGTCATCTGCCATGTGCGCTGTTTCTCCCAGGTGAGTGGAGATGTAGAGCGTGCTTTGGGCCAGGATGATATCGCGCACGGGGTACCACTTGCCGCGGGTCAGCACCAGCAGGTCCATCTGTAGTCCCATCCGTAGGAGCTCATTGCGCCGGACCCACCACTGTTTCCAAAGATCGCGGGCTGGACTGTAGCTAACGGTGTAGTTGCTCGGGATGGGACAGTGCTGATAGTTGAGAAAGTGGACATCAGCGGCTTGTCCTACCGGAATGTAGTGGTGAGCCAGCAGTACCTTGTTGAGAATTTCGCTAAATTCGCTTGTGCTGCGAATAGCAATGGTGGGGGGATGGGCCGCTGGATCTGAAATTGCCAGCACCAACCCTCGCCGAGACAGCAGCTGAAGCTGATCGTTGGCAGGCAAAACGCGCAAATTCTGGTTTGATTCGAGCGCATCGCCTCCGGCAATGAATCGTTGAATCAAAGTAATATCGTCAGGACGAGACATCTTTCAGGAACCCCAATCAGGAAAATCAAGCACAGCTTGATCTCAGCGTTCCCACTACTCCCCCCACAGCTGCAAAAACTGTCGATATAGTGGGGGTGAAGTCGCTACGGAGCATCGGCTCATGGCTGTGTCTACAATGACCGAGGTTCAGCACCGCTTCATCGAAACCAACGGAATTCGGCTTCACTACGTTACCCAGGGATCGGGGCCGCTGATGCTGTTTCTGCACGGCTTCCCAGAGTTTTGGTACTCGTGGCGGCACCAGATTCCAGAGTTTGCTCAGGACCATACGGTAGTTGCCCTCGACCTGCGGGGCTACAACGACAGCGACAAGCCCGAAGGTGTCGCTGCCTACCGCATTGAAGAGCTGGTTAAAGACATAGCAGGCGTGGTGCGTGGGCTCGGCTACGACCGCTGTGTATTGGTTGGTCACGACTGGGGCGGCGCGATCGCATGGACCTTTGCCTATGAGTATCCAGAGCTGCTCGAAGCGCTGGTGGTGCTCAACATCCCCCACCCTGCTCGCTTCCGGGCCGGGCTGCAGATGCCCCAGCAGTTGCTCAAAAGCTCCTACATTGCATTTTTCCAGATTCCGGCCTTGCCGGAGCTGGTGATTCAGGCGGGTGATTACGCCCTACTAGAGCAGGCATTTCGCGGCATGGCTGTGCGCCCCAATACCTTCTCTGACCAAGACATTGCTGCCTATAAAGACGCTGTCGCTAAGCGGGGAGCGCTCACTGCCATGCTTAACTACTACCGGGCAGCTCCCAATTCGCCGCTGTTAAAACGCGCCTGGGGCGTGCTGACCGTACCCACAATGCTGATCTGGGGCGAAAACGACACCGCTCTCAGCAAAGAACTGAGCCAGGGCACTGAGGAATATGTCAACGATTTCCATCTGCGCTACATTGCCAACTGTAGCCACTGGGTGCAGCAGGAGCAGCCCGAGCAGGTCAACCGCTACATCCGTGAGTTTCTAGCGATGGAGCACCATCATTCGGCTCAGCGGAGAGACTAGGTTTTTGAGGGGAGGAGAGAGGAGAGAGGAGAGAGGAGCCAATCTTTCTAGGCGCTGCCTGATTGAAAAGCTTGCGCACCCCGTCTCCCTATTTTCAATGGCCATTACGTCACAGCAAGTTCGCCTGGTTCTGCTCGCCCAGGTGCAGGCGCGGGGCGCAGGCAAAACCATCTGCCCTTCCGAAGTAGCCCGGGCGTTGGCAGGAGAGAGCTGGCGCGACCTCATGCCGCTGGTGCGATCGGTGGGCGCGAACCTAACGGCGGAAGGCAAAATTATTACGCTTCAAAAGGGCCAGGTAGTTGACTCCAAGCAGGTGCGTGGCCCAATTCGCTACAGCCAGCTGGGCGGCTCTTCCAATCCCAACTCCCCCGATCATTAAACCTGTTGGTCAGGAATTAAACCCGGCCTTGCTGTAGCCCTTAGCAGTAGCGTCTGCTGGAGCAAGCTGTCCGTCTGGGCATCTTAAGAGGGACGCGAACCTAGACGCTCCTTGTAACAGCATGTCTTTTACTGCCAGTGTGCGGCACTTCCAGACCCTGGTTCTGGCTTTTCACCCGGTGATCGTGATCGAAACGGTGGAGGAGGAGCGGGTCTATGGCCTGATTAACGCCGCCTGCAAAGACCTTCAGATATCAGTATTTGAGTGGAGCGTGGCGCAGGGACTGGTGCGATCGCAAGGCAGCCCCCACAACCGCTGGCAAAACGAATATGCTCCGCCTGGCGCTCAGCGGCCCCAGCCCATTGCCAAGACCAACGATCCGCTAGACATGCTGCGCCACATCCAGGACTTGACCTGCAAGGGCATTTACTGGCTCAAAGATTTTGCTGAGCATCTCAAAGATGCCACCGTGGCCCGTCAGTTTCGGGAGGTGGCCGACCAGTTTGCCTATAACCAGTCCACCCTAGTGATTTCGGGCAGCGATATTAATCTGCCTGTCTCCATTGCCCACGACGTGATTTACTTCGATGTCAAGCTGCCGGAGCCCGACGAGCTATACCAGGCGATTTCGGAGGTGGTGCGATCGCTCAAGGGCAAAGTCAAAGTAGACCTCACTCCCGAAGACATCCACGCGCTGGTGCAGGCGATG
>DATNQE010000454.1:0-3989 GCA_036702895.1 Trichocoleus sp.
CGTCAGCTCAAGAATAGCCACAGCATTGATCAGCTGGCGGGGCTGTAGGGGGAGCAGCTTGGCGAATGCTGCTTACGTAATGCTGTCTGCGTAACTCTTCTTAAGGGCAGCAGCGGTTAAACGTTGGGGTTAAACACCAAAGGCGCTCTGCAAACCAGCCTGGAGCAATACACTAAAACCATTCGCCGTTGGGAAAACGTCATGGAAGCGCTGCTGCACGTTGCCATCGGAATTGGGTTGAGTACCGCTGCCGGTTTTCGGATTTTAGTGCCCTTTTTGGTGATGGGGGTGGCTGCCCACACTGGTTACCTGAGCCTGGCTCCAGAAATGGCCTGGATGGGCAGCACTCCGGCAATTGTGGGATTTGCGATCGCAACCCTGCTAGAGGTGCTGATCTACTTCATTCCGGTCGTAGACAACATCATGGACGCCATCGAGCTGCCCCTAGCGGCTATAGCCGGTACGGTATTGACGGCAGCGGTCACTAGCGACATTGACCCCTTCCTGCGCTGGTCGCTGGCATTAATTGCCGGGGGCTCTGTAGCGGGCGGCACCGAAGCTTTTATGGGATTGGCCCGTCTGGCGTCGACCGCCGCAGCTGGGCCCATCGGCAATATTGCCGTGTCTTCGGCGGAGCTTGTCAGCGCCACGATTCTCTCGGTACTGGCCATTTTGGTGCCGATCTTGGCGTTGGTAGTGCTGGTAGTGTTGGTCTACCTCACCTTTGGCCGTCGCGGCAAGCGCCGCCATTCGGATAGTTGAGGCTGCTTCTACCTTTGTGGCGATGTGGCTTGGGGTTGCCTGCTCTAGCATAGAAAGCAATTGGCCTAGCCTGGACTGAGCTGGACTGCCTTAATGCTTGCAAAGTAATGCTTGAAGCGCCTGCTGGCCGTTTTAACCCGTTTGCGGAGTACCCGGCTTTTGAACGATGGCCGCTGATTTTGGCGGGTCCCATTTTACGCCGTACAGAGCCTGCCGCCGTAACGGTTTGGCTGGCGCTGCGGGCCCCCTGTCAGATTCGACTAACTGTATACGCCACCGCAGACCACGGCGCTACCCTGAGCGAACCGCGATTAGCGGGGGAGAGCCAGACCCTGAGGGTGGGCAAGCATCTGCACATTGCTGCTGTAACAGCGACCCCCCCAGACGGCTTGCCCCTTTCCAGCGGCCAAATCTACGCCTACGACGTGCAGCTTATCCCGCAGGGCGATACGGCAGAAAACGTGCCCTTGTCGCTGGAGCGGGCGCTGACAGGGTCTGCTCAATTGCCTGCGCCCATCAGCTACTTTGACCATCAAAAGCCAACCTTTGCGCTGCCGCCTCAGCGCCTCGAGCATCTGCGGTTAATCCACGCATCCTGCCGTAAGCCCCACGCCGATGGCTACGACGCACTGCCAATTCTCGATTCGTTGGTAGAAGCAACCGCATCGCAGCCGCACCAGCGCCCGCAGCAGCTGTTTCTGACGGGTGATCAAATCTACGGTGACGATGTAGCCGAACCGCTGCTGTGGGCGGCTACCCACCTGGGCGAAGCGCTTCTCGGCTGGAAGGAAGCGCTGCCGGTAGAGTCAACGACTAGGACTGGGACAGAGGCTAAGTCCTCACCGCCTAGACGCCGCCGGCTTCGCATTTTTCCCAGTAGGCTCATGCCGGGCAAGCGGGCTGCGATCGCAACTCACAAAGGGGGTTTCACCGCAGGCCTAGACAACAAGCCCGAAAAGGTCAACAGTCACCTATTTGGCCTAGGCGAGTTTGTGGCTACATACCTAATGGTCTGGTCGCCGGTTTGCTGGCCCGATCAGTTCCCCGATTACTTTGACCAGGCGGTGGTTGGGGAAACAAGGCAGCGCCAGCGCCGCGCTGCCCGTCTCTGGCGGCATCAGGTTGAGGTGCTGAGGCAGTTCCAGCACACCCTTTGGAAGGTGCGGCGTGCCCTAGCCAACGTGCCGACCTACACCCTATTTGACGACCACGACGTCAGCGACGACTGGAACCTAAACCAGGCGTGGTGTCTACGCGTGTTGGGGCAGTCGCTGGGCCAGCGGACTGTGCAGAACGCCCTGACGGCCTGCGCGCTGTTTCAGGCTTGGGGCAATACTCCTCAGCAGTTTCAGGCGGATCAATCGGGGGCTAAGCTGCTGCAGGCAATCTCCGTCTGGTCGGCTTCAGGCGGCAGTGACCTCACCGCCTACCAGCAGGTGACTCAGTACTTAGGCCTCCCCCCCACTGATCCGACCACCCAACTGCCCCAGTTTGTGACGGAGGGCGATCTGCTGCTGCTGGCGCGGCATGAGGATGCGATCGCATGGCACTACAGCTTAGAGAGCGAGTGCCACCAGGTAATAGCGCTCGACACCCGCACCTGGCGCGGTTTTCCGATGGATGATGATGCGCTGGCCCCACCAATGATCTTGCCGCCCCGTGCGATCGCGGACCAGATCACCCGACTGCTGCCTGCCGAGCAGCCCCAGCGTTTGACCTTGGTGATCTCGCCCACCAACCTGTTTAGCCTCAAAGCGATCGACTGGGCTCAGGAGTTTGCTCTGAAGCAGGGACCGGCCAAGATCTATGGCAATGACGTAGGCGACGCCTGGAACATTCCCTCCGATGGTCTGGCTGCCTTCATGATGAGCCTTTTTAAGCAGCGTCAGCAGCTCGTGGTGCTCTCAGGCGACATTCACTACAGCTTTGCTGTACGGCTTCTGTTCTCTCTCACCAGCGCCGGCAAGCCTGCGAACCTGGATAGCGAGCTGCCGACCCAGGCAACAATGGTTCAGCTCACCGCCAGCCCCCTCAAGAACGAGGAGACAATTACTCGCCTGATTCACACGCGCTTGAAGCAGTGGCTGCTGCCAGAGCGCACTCGCTACTGGCAGGGCTGGGTGCAGCCGTCGCGAATGCGGGAGCGGCCCCGTTGGCAGCTCAGAAGGCTATTTGGAAAGGATGGCCAACGCGCCGACCTCCCTGACTGGGTGTGCACGCTAGAGTGGCTACCTCGCCAGCCCGCCCTAACGCCTTCCTTTGGTGCAGAGATACCCTGGTTGGCCGTTTCTAAACAGCCGCAATCGGATGACTGGGCAGCAGCTTTTAGGTTCTGGCAGTCCCGCTGGTTCCAAGACGGGCGAGAAGTAGTGGGCCTCAACAATCTAGCTGTAGTCCGGTTTGAGACAGAGGGTGCCGCTGCCCCTATCGTCATCCAAGACACCTACTGGTTCACCCCTAGCGCCCCCACCCAAATTCAGCTCAGCCGCTTTGCGGGAGCTCTAGACTTCAACAGAAGAATCTAAGCTCTCCGGTCCCTTTCCCTTCAAAATGTCTCTTGGGTAATGGGAATATGCCCCGGCTGACCCTGCACCTGCTCGATCCAGCGTTGGATAGCGGGATAGCGGGTGAGGTCAAACTCCCCTTCTGCGGCTACGTGGGTATAGGCAAACAAAGCAATATCCGCAATTGTGTAGCGATTCGCCACAAAGAACTCTTGCTGGCTCAGGTGCGCCTCCATCACGTCTAGCGCCGCGTAACCCTGCTCCTGTTTATAGGGCAGCGCCGCCTTCTGATAGTCATTCAGACTTTTGAGGTGGGTCAACCAAAAGCGCGGCGTGGCAATGTTGGGCTCGTGGCTGTACTGCTCAAAAAACAGCCACTGCAGTACCTGTGCCTGCTGCCAAGGGTCGCTCGGCAAAAAGTCCGTCCCTTGAGCCAAGTACATCAAAATGGCATTTGACTCCGCCAAGTATTTTCCTGGCTCCACCTCCAGCAGCGGAATTTTGCCGTTGGGGTTCTTCACCAGATAGTCGTCCGTGCGAGTGTCTCCCTCGACAATGTCAAGGCTGACGTATTCAAACGGAATTTGAAGCTGGCTCAGCAGTAGCCGGACTTTGTAACCGTTGCCGGAGGGGAGGTAGTCGTAGAGGCGATACATAGGGCAGAAGGTTGAAGGCAGAGGGCAGAAGGCAGAAGGTGAAGGGGAGCAGGGGGCTTAGGGAGCA
>DATNQE010000475.1:0-2208 GCA_036702895.1 Trichocoleus sp.
TTTGGAAGGATGAGCGAGGCTTCGGTTTTATTCAGCCGGAAAAGGAAAGCGGCAGAGTTTTTCTGCACATTACGGCTGTAAAACCCTCTTCGCGGCGGCCACAGGTGGGCGATGTTGTACGTTATCAGCTGGGGTTAGACAAGGCCGGTAAGGTCTGTGCCCTGCATGCGTCTATTGAGGGACTTGCAGCCGTTACCAAACACTCCACCGCAGTTAGTCAGCCGCGCCGTCGGCTGCAGGCTGTGTCGGTGCGGTTAGGGCTGGAAGCGCTGCTGCTGTGCGCTCTGCCAATTGCCGGGGCGCTGTTGTTTGCCCTGACTGCAGCTAACCCTCTGCCGCTGGTGCTCTACACAGTGATGAGCCTGGCAACGTATTTGGCTTACTTTGAGGACAAATTTAGGGCCCAGAAAGGGAAGTGGCGCATTTCCGAGAAAACGCTGCACCTGTTTGAGCTAGCGGGAGGCTGGATGGGAGCCTTTGTGGCCCAGCGCAGCATCCGTCACAAAAACCGCAAAACCTCCTATCAGCTTGTGTTTTGGGCCATTGTGGCAGCACATTATGCGTTTTGGGTGGCCTGGCTGCTGGAGCAAGAGAGTCTACAAGCTCTGTTGTTTAGAGCGGTTGGGGTAGGGTTTGGGGTTTAGGGTTCAGGGGCTCAGAGGAGGTCAATACCTTGAACCCTAAACCTTGTACCTTGTGCCCCCTAAACCTCAAACCCTGCCCCGCTCTCCTATTCCTCAAAAGGCGTACAGCTGCCCCGTAGCCCAGTTGCGATCGCACATGTATTGGCCGCAATCATTTTGAGATAGCTATCGCCGTCGCTACCGGGTGCCCCAATGGAGTCTGAGTAGAGTGGGGTTGGCGATAGGTTTACGCCGGCTTCGGCAGCGACGGTTTGAATCAAAGCCGGGTTGATTGTGGTTTCGGCAAAAATCGTCGGTACGCCGGTTGCCTGAATCGCCCCCACTAGCCGGCTGATGGTTTGGGCGCTGGGCTGCTCCTCGGTGCTAATGCCGATCAGGGTGCCTGCAATCTCCAGGCCGTAGGCATTGGCGTAGTACTGAAAGGCGTCGTGGGTCGTGACAAGCTGGCGCTGGGCAGGTGGAATGGTGGCGATTTGTTCCTCCACCCAGGTATCAAGGGCCGTTAGCTGCTCAGTGAGCTGGCGGGCGTTTTCGGTGAATAGACTTTCCTGGTCAGGAGCTAGCTCAATGAGAGCGTCCCGAATGGCGTTGACCATTGCGATCGCATTCTCCACATCGCCCCAAACGTGCGGGTCGGGCTGCCGCTGCCCCTCATACTCAAGGGCTAAGGGCGTAACCACCTCACCCACCGCCAGCGCTCGATCCTGGGCACCGGCTCCATCCATCAGGCGGATCAACCCTGGCTCTAGGTTGTAGCCGTTATAGAGAATCAAATCTGCCTGCTCCAGAGCCACAGTATCTTGGGGCACTGGTTCATAAACGTGGGGGTCATCACCCGGATTGAGCAGGCCCGTGAGCTCAATGGCATCTCCGCCAATGCGATCTGTTAAATCCGCCAGGATGGTGCTGGTGACAACGACACGCACGCCTGCTTCCGATTCACGAGTTCTGCTAAAAGACTCACAGCTGCTTATCCCCAAAGCAAGAGCGATCGGCAGCACAAGCCACAACTGGGGGCGGAGGGCGTTTATTAGCATGTGCGGTGTAATAGCTTCATAATCGTTTCATTTTTCAAGCTACACTATCTCATAATTGCTTTCATAATCGTTTCATTTTTACGCCTTCCCCTTGCTGTGCTTGCGCTGGAGTAGTTCCATGACCCACGCCGACCTGCCGTTTGATATTAGCTCCCGGCTGCGCCCTTCGAATCTGCATCTGGTGCGATCTCCAGAGGCTGTTGCTCAGCCAATTCGAATCCAAAACCTAAGCGTGCAGTACCGCCAGGTCAACGCCTTAGAAAACATCACCGCAACGCTGATGCCAGGGCGAGTGATTGGGCTCATTGGTCCCAACGGTGCCGGTAAGAGCACCCTGCTTAAGGCCATGCTGGGCCTGGTGCCAGTGACTCAAGGCGAGGTACTGTACGGGGCGGAGGAATTGGTCGAGAAGCGCGATCGCATCGCCTATGTGCCTCAGCGCAGCCAGATTGACTGGCTCTACCCAGCCACCGTTTGGGATGTGGTGATGATGGGCCGTGTGCGCAAGACGGGCTGGCTGCGGCGTT
>DATNQE010000501.1:0-4400 GCA_036702895.1 Trichocoleus sp.
TGGAGCCGACGGAGAAGTTTTAGCAAATGGTGCTGGGATTATTCTTGATCCGCAGCGTGTTTCCAGTCAGCTGCAGACCATTCTGCCAATTTTCCGCGACCATCCCGAGATGACCCACCTGCTGGGATATAAAGCCCGGCAGCGGGTGCTAGAGCGATATACGCTGACGACAAACATCTCTCACCTTGAGAGGCTGTATCATCAGATCGCTGCTGAGAATTCTCAAATCCTGCTGAGCCGGGGAGCTTAAGGAAGGGCTTATCCTCCGCTAAGCTCCCCTGATTGACCCAGCTTTAACTGCGCAGAGTCACCTTAAACTGCTTTTCCAGAGCCTGACGCACCTTCTGGTGCACCGGTTCGATGTCTTCGTCGGTGAGCGTTTTGTCCTGCGCCCGGTAAAGCAGTCGGAAAGCTAAGCTGCGCTGCCCCTCAGGCACATTCTCACCACGGTATTCATCGAATAGCGTCACCGATTCCAGCAGCTTGCCTCCGGTGCGGGTCATCAGCTTCTCTAGATCGCCGACCGCTACGGAGAGATCCGAGAAAAAGGCAATGTCTCGGTCAGAAGCGGGGAAGGGTGAATAGACAGAGAACTTGACTGTGCCCTTGCGATCGCGTCCCAAGCACAGCAGCAGCACCTCCCAGTTCAACTGGAAGAGATAAATCTCTTTGGGCAACTCCCGCTCCTGCTGCAGCTGGGGGTGAATCTGGCCAAAAGTGCCCAGGCGCATTTTGCCCCGTACCCAAAGAGAGGCGGTGCGTCCAGGGTGAAGCCGGGGGTCTTCGCTATCGGGGCGGTAGTCAACGCTGAGGCCCAATCGCTGAAATACGGTGTCGAGAATACCTTTGGCCTCGTACCAGGTCAACGGCTGCTCACGGCCGCTGTTGACCCAGCGGCCTCGGCGCGGGTCACCGCCCAAAACTCCGCCAACAGCCTCTGTCTCATGCAGCCCGGCCTCATCACGCCAAAAAATCCGGCCTTTCTCAAAGCCATTGAGCGGGCCGTTGCCCTGATTCAAATTCAGCTCAAAGGCTTCGATAAAACCGTCAAATAAGTCGGTGCGCAGGGCTGAATATTCGGGGAAAAGCGGGTTCGCTAGCACCACCTGGCGTTCAGACTTGGGCTTGGTCAGCGAGTAGTGAATTAGCTCCGTCAGGCCCGCGCCTCGGAAGCTCTCTCGCACCTGGCGGGCCAGCTCGGCTTCTGGTGTTAGCGCTCCCCCAGCCGTTTCTCCCGGCAGGGTGTCAGCAAAGTTGTTGTACCCGTAGAGACGGGCAATTTCCTCCATCAGGTCAATTTCCCGCTCCAGGTCACGGTATCGGTAGGGTGGCACCTGTACCCGCCACACGCGATCTGTTTCGGTTGGTTCAACCTGACAGCCCAGCGACATCAAAATCGAGCGCACCCGGTCAGCGGGAATCTCGGTCGGCGCTGCACCTAAGTCGGTCACAGGCCCTAGCACCTGAGCCACGCGCTCTAGCCGCAGCTCAATGGTGCGGGTGGGGGTAATTTTTCCAGCCGCCGTGCGGTCTACTGACTGAGCCGTCAAGGTACCGCCAGCGAGCTCCTGCAGCAGCTGCAGGGCGCGATCGCACGCCACGGCCAGTTCTGCTGGGTTAACCCCGCGCTCGTAGCGAGCTGAAGCCTCTGTCCTGAGCCCCTGGCTGCGGGCCGAACGGCGAATTGCGGCAGAGTCAAAATAAGCCGCTTCCAGCAAGACGTTCTGAGTACCGTCATGCACCTCGGTCTCTTCTCCACCCATCACTCCGGCCAGGGCGACAGGTTGATCGTTGGCCGTGATCAGCAGGGTCTCGTCCTTGAGTTCTCGCACCTGGCTATCCAGCGTACGCAGGGTTTCTTGCGATCGCGCATAGCGCACACCCAGAGTCAGACTCGTCTCCCCGGCGACACCCTTAAGCCGGTCGAGGTCAAATGCGTGGAGAGGCTGACCCCACTCCAGCAGCACGTAGTTCGTAATATCGACCACCACGTTGATAGGACGAGTACCGGCCGCCTGTAGCCGCTGCTGCAGCCACAGCGGTGAAGGCGCTATCTTAACTGACTCAATCACCGTCCCGTAGTAGATAGGGCAGGCCGTCTCGTCGCTCAGCTTGACGCTCAAGCCACCAGCTTCAGAGGGAATTGAGAGCGTCGGCCGAGCAGGAAGCTTCAGCTTAGCTCCTGTAATAGCTGCCACTTCACGGGCAATACCCACCATACTCAGTGCGTCCGCCCGGTTGGCTGTTGACGTCAGATCGAGGATGACATCGTCTAACCCCAGCAGGGGGCGCACATCCTGCCCTAACGACAAGTCCTCCTGCTGAAAAATGTGAATTCCCGAGGAGTCTTTCTCCAGACCCAGCTCGGCTAAAGAACAGATCATCCCAGCCGAGGGCACACCCCGCAGCTGCCGAGCCTTAATGGTCAAATCCACCTTGGGCAAGTACGTCCCGACGGTTGCGATCGCCACAGAAATACCGGCCCGCACATTAGACGCCCCACAAACAATGGTTGAAGGCTCTGCTTGACCAATATCCACCTGACAAACACTAAGCTTATCTGCGTCCGGATGGGGTGAGCAAGCCTGCACCTTGCCTATCACGACTCCCTCTGCCCAGGTCCGTCTATCTTCGATATCTTCGACCTCAAAGCCCGCCATCGTTAGCGTTTCTGCCAACGCCTCGGGGGACAGCTGAATGTCAACTAAATCCTTGAGCCAATTAAGGGAAATTCGCATCGGGTGTACCGTAACTCTGCCCGCCAGGCAACACTTAATGTTTGTTCATTAATAGCTCACCTATTCTACCGTCCCAGATGCTCCCGCTGGTGGCACAGCCAGCTCAGCACTAACCGGATTTGCTGCTGAATTTCAGAATGCTGAATTAGGCCTATCCCTAAACCAAAATTTGGATGAACCACACCTAGCCCAATGGACTCAAGTTGGTCCTCTTTCAAAATCTTCAGAGACTCTTTACCGAACTGACTGGGGCTGAGGCATATAACCCCCCTACGAATCAGGGAATAATTAGAGTAATGTGACAGTACCCAATGGGTCTGAAGCGGACAGAATCCCGGTTAAGAAGAAAGCGGCACTCAGGCATCCCCCCAGCCAGCCCTCCAGCCAGCCCCGATCGATAGGGCCGCCGTCATCTGCAAGCGACTGCCGTTACCGAACTTACTTGAAACGCCGCATGAGCTACTGTATCAACCCCGCTTGCCCTAATCCAAAGAATGCGCCGGCTGCTCAGCAGTGTCAGGCTTGCGGTACAGCGCTGCTGCTGCGGGATCGATACCGGATGGTGAGAGCTTTGGGCCGGGGCGGCTTTGGTGCAACCTTTCTGGCACGGGATGAGGTTTTGCCCGGCACGCCTCCCTGTGTCATTAAGCAGCTACGGCCGTCAACAGAGGCTCCCCATATCCTCGATATGGCCCGCGACCTCTTTCAGCGCGAAGCCAAAATCTTGGGAAAAATTGGCAATCATCCTCAGTTGCCCCGACTCCTTGACTATTTTGAGATCGACCAGGAGTTCTACCTGGTTCAAGAGTTTATCAACGGCGCTACCCTGCAGCAGGAAGTCAAGCGGGGAGGCCCTTTCAGCGAAGCGGGAGTGAAGCAGTTCCTCAGCGAAATTCTCCCGATGATCCAATACGTTCACAGCAACCAGATCATTCATCGGGATATCAAGCCGGCCAACATCATTCGCCGGGAGCAAGACAAAAAGCTGGTGCTGATTGACTTTGGAGCCGTTAAGGACAAAGTTAACCCCGTAAAAGCCAGCAGCTCCGAGCAGACAGCCCTAACGGCCTACGCCATTGGCACCCCTGGCTACGCGCCCCCAGAGCAAATGGCTATGCGCCCGGTCTATGCCAGCGACATCTATGCTTTGGGCGTAACCTGCATCTATCTGCTCTCAGGTCAGTCTCCCAAGGACCTAGACTATGACCCCACCACCGGGGAGTTGCTTTGGCGTGAAAAGATTCAGGTGAGCGATCACTTCGCTGGGGTGCTGCAAAAGATGCTAGAGATTTCAGTGCGGCATCGCTATCAGTCGATTGACGCCACTCTGCGCGATCTAGACCTAGAGCCCTATATGGACAGCCTGGCACAAAACATGGCTTTCCAAATGCCTCCCTCTGGTAGACCCGAACCTATCAGCGGGCCCATTAGTGGGCCCTCTAGCCCGTTAACCGGCAGCGGCAACTCCTCTGGCTCCCCATCAGCCCGCATGGCAGCGGCGATACGCGCTCGTCGGGAGCGGGTTACCTCCCGCTCAGGAACTATCCTCGGCAACAGCAGCCCGCCCCGCCTCAGCTCACCCAACCGCATCCAGCCGCCTAGAACAAGTCCTCCTCCAGGTTCCGCTAGCAAACCCGGAAACCAAAGGCTTACCGCTGAACA
>DATNQE010000518.1:0-5682 GCA_036702895.1 Trichocoleus sp.
CGCTCCCAGGAGTTCACTGAGGGGTTCACTCTGTCGTTTCGGGCCAGAGCATCCGCACCGCTAACAGGCCAAAGCCAACAGCAGCAACCGCCTTGACGAGTTGAGCGGGCAGCAAGTGAGCGGTGCCCTCCCCCAAAATCACGCCGAGAAAGCTTGCCAGCAGCAGGGCCGCAGCGGTGCCAAAAAAAACCGCGCGGGGAGACTGAGAACTGCCGCCCAGCGCGATCGCAGCCAGCTGGCTTTTATCCCCCAGCTCGGAGACAAAAACCGCAGCGAAGCTCAAGCCCAATAGTTTCCAATCCATCGAGTCAATCCCTAAAGAGATTTAGAAGCTTAGAAAGAAGCAATATCCCACAGCAGCCAGACCGTAATCGCTAACAGCAGCGTTCCGGCGGCGGTATCGAGGGTGCGGGGAGACAGACGGCGAGCCAGCCACTGCCCTAGCAGCACGCCAATTAAGCTAGTCGCAATCAGCGCACTGCCGGCCCCTAAAAACACCACCCAAGGAGAGTGCGATTCGGCGCTCATCAGCAGGGTAGTGAGCTGAGTTTTATCGCCCAGCTCCGCCAGAAAAATCGTGACAAAGGTGGAAAAGAACACCCGCCAGAAACTGGCCTTAGTAGGCGCCTCGGCCTCGGGCTCAGCGGCGGCCAAGTCTGCGGTAGGTTGATCGCTCAAGAGATCAGAACGGTGAGCATCAGAAGCCGCTTCAGGTAAAGGGTTGGCAGCAGAGGTTTCCCGACGGGTTTCCCCAACCGCTGACCAGGAGTTGGAAAGTAAAGGGGATGAAGACACAGGCAGCAGCGCTAGGGAGCAGAGTTACAGCTGTTGGCAACAGATGCTTTGTAACAGACTGTTATTTCATATTCATTTCATTATCTGCCAGAGTTTCTCGAAAGACAAGGGCCAGCTCAATTTGCCAGCTCAATTTAGGAACAGGCTGTGAGGGCTACTCTCAGCGCCAGCGCTGATCAACAGCGGCAAATTTGAGCTGCCCCTTACGACTGGGCTGCTGGGTCAACTTCAGCCCAAAAGTGCTCCATCTCCTGGCTTTCGGCACCGTAGACCCCTTCAATTTGCTGGTCGCAGCAGTCGATAGCGAAATCATTCAGCTCGTCTGCGGTCACACCGTACAAAGCTTGAAATGAACTGGTTTCGACTCGGCAGAACCAGGGCCGCTCATCGTATACGCTGCACTCGCGGGTGGCTTTGTCGTAGTGAATGCACCAGCCCCCCTCGCCTACCAAGCTGAGGTAAAGCTCTAAATCGGCGGGGGCCAGATAGCTTTCCAGATCAGGTCGATCGGCTGGATCGAGGTTGCAGCAGGCTCCACAGTATTTGACGCATTTCCAAGTTGCCACGGTTAAAATCCCCTTAGAATTTTGTAAACTTATCTAAAATACAGAGTTCATTAGCGGGTAAAATATCCTGCGGATGGCTGATGTAGCTCCAATTTCAATCGGTCTGTGTTGGGAGGATACATGTTAAGTTTCTTGGGCAACATTAACTTCGAATTGATTGCTCAGCTGCTAATGCTGGCAATGGTTTTGATTGCTGGGCCTACCATTGTTTTTCTGCTGTTCCTGCGTGGCGGCGACCTGTAGATTGGTTAGCCGTTAGTCGTTCGGGCGCCAGGCTGCTAAGCAGCGTCGTAGCGCTGTTGGGCAAAACCGTTGGGTTCCCACCCGCAGATCCCATTTTGGGGCTTGCTTCCAATTTGAACGCTAAGTTTGAGAGATGTTGCGCCCCTGGTGAAGCATCTCTTATTTTTTGCCAGTTTTTTGACAGCTATAGGCTGTGTCCAGTTAGTGAGGACATTTGAGGGAATGGGGTGTGGGAACTGCACCCCAGCCAGGGGTGAAACCCCTGCACTCTGTGCCCTAATCAATCCACCTACTGCTACATCTTGAGCAGCCGATCAGGATGCCGGATCAAACAGGCGTGTGTCCCCGCTGACGCAGGATAAACTCTGCGATCGCAAGATCCACTGGGGTTGTCACCTTCAGGTTCGTCTCTTCCCCCGGCACCACCTGCACAGGCAAATCGCACTTTTCAAACAGCGCAGCGTCATCAGTTACCTCCCAGCCCTGCTGGAGTCCCTTATCATGACAGGCCCGCAGCAGCGGCACCTTAAAGCCCTGCGGCGTCTGTGCGGCCCAGAGAAACTGGCGATCGGGCGTTTCCTGCACAACATCCCCTGCGCCTACACGCTTAATCGTGTCCTTTACAGGCACCGCCGCAATTAGCCCGGGACAGTTCAGGAGCACCTGGGCGCAGCGATCAAATAGGTCAGGGGTAGCCAGGCAGCGCGCGGCATCGTGGATTAACACGCGCTCAGCATTGGCAGGTAGACCTGCGAGCCCCCGGTACACCGACTCCTGGCGAGTTGCCCCGCCGGCAATAAACGCGGTAGGCGTTTTGAGAGACAGCTCTGCCAGGACCTCAGAGAGCATGGGCTCGTCCGCAGGCTGGCCAATGATGCCAATCCAATCAATCGCGGCGGCAGCCTCAGCGGCCAGCAGCGTCCAGGCGATCACCGGACGGCCTAGCAGGGTTAGCAACACTTTGTTGCGGTCAGCACCCATGCGCCGCCCCATGCCAGCAGCCGGAATTAAAAGATGCACGTGTTTGTCTGTCTCCTTTTGAACCTTTTATCACCCTACCCTGAAAAAATCGTGAAATTTAATCCCTTCTGTAGAGCTACCGCACTCTAAATCCCTACCGGCTTCATTTAGAATATGTTGCGAACAGGCAGTGAGTTGCGGATAGGCGAGAACTAGACACTATGCGAGTATTGGCTCTTGTTCCAGGCGGGATCGACGACCAGATCCTCTTTTTCCCGACCATCCGGCAGTTGCATGACGCTTTCCCCAAAGCCGACATCGATGTTGTCGTTGACCCCCAAGCAAAAGACGCCTACCAGCTCTCTAAGCTTGTCAATGAAGTCATTCCCTACAGCTTTGGCACCAGCAACAGCCCGGCAGACTGGGCCAACCTGCTGGGCATCATTCGCGATCGCGAGTACGAAGTCGCGCTTACCCTGACCCAAAACTGGTCAGTAGGGCTGATGCTGTGGCTAAGCGGAGTGCCCACCCGGCTTGGCTATGAGGGCGGCGCGAACAGCTTGTTTCTCAACCGCACGCTGCCTCGCCAGCGGGAGCAGTACCTGGCCGGTCAGTACCACGACCTGCTGAAAGGTCTGGATGTGCCTGGCTCGTGCCCGGACCTGTCTCTAAATGTGCCTCAAGCCGACATCAGCTGGGCCGAGATGGCCCGTAAGCAGGCTGGACTGGGCGAGCAGGGATATGTGCTGATCTACCCCGGCCCAGCAGAGTCGTTCCCCGGCAAAGCTCCGGATGCTTACCCAGTGGAGAGCTGGGCAGCTATTCTCAAAGACTTCCGGCGCCGCCAGCCCGAGCTGCCGCTGGTGCTAATTCAAACTCCAACCACCTTTGATACCGTGGCCGCCCTGACGCAGCAGGTGCCGGGGCTCAAGGTGCTGCAGCCGGATACCCTAGGTCAGGTTGCCGCGCTAGTAGCGGGGGCCAACCTAGTCATCAGCCCCGACAGCTACCCGCTGTATCTAGCGGCGGCGCTAAAGGTGTTTGCCCTGGGTTTATTTGGAGCCAATCATCCCTCCAGGCAGCTACCTCCAGCAGCAGGCGAAGAAACTCGCTTTTTGGGGGTTGTCTCCGATTCAGGCAAAGTGGCCGATATCTCCCCTGCGACCGTTCTAAAGAAAATTTGGAACGAGTAGGGCAACTTTTTATGCCTCTTGACCCCTTTTTGACCCCAGACTGAGCTCTTATACTGTCAGTGAGTCGAAGCAAGTGAGCCAAAGCGGTTGACTCAGCTATCGGGCTAGATAGCAAGCTCGAGCACGGGGCAAAAGCACGAGTGTTAGGTTTGCCTGAACTGTAACAACAGCAGCCGTCATCATAGTGTGAATTGATTATGGACAGAATTAAGGATCAAGCTAGCAAGCTCAGTCAACTTCTGCTTGCTCCAGAAACTGGAGCCACCTACACCCGAACCCTTACGCTGACTTGGGCTATTTTGCGGGAGACCGGCCTGCTGGTCTGGCTAGGGATTTGCCTGGTCTTTGTTGGCGCAGACTGGTTCTGGAACAACTCTATTGAGCTAGGCCGTAGAGGAAGAGTTTGGTACAACAGTCTGAGCGAAAAGGCTGAAGGGACAACCAGCCAGCCTCTGGGCACTACGGGACAATCCCTTCTTGAAGCTGGAAAATCTGGGGCCAACTATCTGCTGACTCAGGCGAGAGCGCAGTTGGGCATTCAGGCACCTCCGGCGTCGGCAACGCCCACACCGACTCCCACGCCGACCTCAACCCCAACCCCCCCAGCCCCCAAGCCCGCACCAGCCCCTACACCGGTATCTGCATCGGGCCCTCCTGCGCCAGCGCCTAGTTCGGCGACTGAGCCGCCAATACCGGATGTGGTGCCTAGGGCCGAAGTAACTATCGACCCTCAGGAAATTTAGATTTCCTCGATAGTTTTAGCATTTAGGGTTTGGCATCCCGCGTTTTCAGCAAAAAGGATGGTCCTCGGACCATCCTTTTTGCTGGGAGCCTGTTTTGGAAGAAGGTCTTAGAAGCTTAAGTGGGGCCAGTCGGCCAACGGGGTAGACGATTGCACTCGGTGCATTCCCGCCTGGGCGAAGCGCTCAAAGGTTGCATCAGCCTGGTCAGTGAAATCGACCACGTCGGGGACGACGACGGGAGAGGTGCAGTCTTCAAGCAGGTAAACCTTTTGGGCCAGGGCTGGGTTCCGGGCCTGAATTTCGCTCAGCAGGTCTTCAACCGTCCAGGCAACGCAGTGGCTCTTGGCCTGCCCAGCAACAATGACCGCATCAAAGGTGAGCAGCTTCTCGATGAGGGCGCTGTTTTTGGCTGCGATCGCATCTCCTTGAGGATCATCCAACACCTCGGGGCTCAGTACTGAGTAGTTTTCGGTGAGCGGATTGCCGCCTTTGACTTCGAAGCGGGTTTGGCTGTTGCGAGCCAGGCTGTGAAAGAAGCAGGCTTCTTCAAAGGCAGAAACTAGGGCGTGGCCGATACCGCCCAGCATGGAGTGGTAGGGCCAGATAGTGAGGGGATATTTCCCCCGGCTGTCGAGCTGACGCGTATAGTGCAGAGCGTACTCCTGCAGGGCTGCGGCGCTCTTGCCGACGCTAGCTGCGATGGCTGGGTTGACGAGCCACTTGCCCTGCACCACATCGTCATAGTGGATTAGGGTCATCGGCGGTGGATTGTCGCCCGCCGCATTCACCCAAAACTCGCTGTGGAATACCTGCATGACGGTGTGGGTGTCGAGGGTGGGGGCAATCTCAGTAATCTGGCCCAGGTTGCGGTAGACAAATTCGCACAGCCGCACGTTGTCTTCCACCGCTCCCCGCCCTGAGCGGCCGCCTACAAACAGCTCAAAGTCGGGAATGCAAAAGGTGTTTTGCACATCAATAGCCAGTAGACAAAGGCGGGGCGAGTCTTGCTGGGCGGGTTTAATCTGATGTTCTTTGGCCCAGGCTTTGGCCTGCTGCGATCGCATCTGGTAGGGCACCCGCCAAACTTCGCCTACACGGGCTGGATCGAAAAAGGTGGGAATAGGCAGTGGGGTAGGGCGGGACATGGGGCCTCCTGGCTCAGGCTGAGTCGAACCTGTATTT
>DATNQE010000520.1:0-2242 GCA_036702895.1 Trichocoleus sp.
AGGCAGAGTCGGCAGAAGATCTCTCCCAAAAGCCCGTCAATATTTTGCTGGTGGGCCGCACCGGGGCAGGCAAGAGCAGCCTGATCAACACGCTTTTCAATGCGGATAAGGCCGAGGTCGATGTGCTGCCCAGCACCGATCGCATTACCAGCTATCAGTGGCAGGGCGATCAGGCAGAGCGGCTAACGCTGTGGGATTCTCCCGGCTATGAGCAAGTGAATCGGGAGGATTTGCGATCGCAAGTCCTGGACTATGCCCACCAGGCCGACCTGCTGCTGCTGGCAACCCCTGCCCTCGACCCGGCGCTGCAGATGGATGTGGACTTTTTGCAGGATCTCACCCGCGAAGTCGCCGACCTGCCTGTTGTCGTTGCTCTGACCCAGGTGGACAAGCTTCGCCCCCTGCGCGAGTGGAGCCCGCCCTACGACTGGCGCTGGGGCGATCGACCTAAGGAAAAGTCGATTCGCGAGGCTACCCAATACCGCATCGAGCAGTTCGGGCATTTGCCCGGAGGGACAAGTTCGGAAGAGGCTTTATCCATGCGGGTGCTGCCCATCGTCACCGCCTCGGCGCGGGATCAGCGGACCGCCTGGAATGCCGACGCTCTTTCGCTGCTGTTAGTAGAGACTTTGGAACCCGCCAAACAGCTGCGGTTGGCCCGCTTTTTGAGAAACCGCGAGGTCCGCGCTGTCGCTGCCGCTAAGACCATTGACCACTACACCTTCCAAATGACGACCACCCAGGGAGCTGCTGCCCTGCTCAAGAGCCCAGTGCTGCAGTTTCTGGCCATGACGACGACAGGTAATCCATCTTTGGGCTATGCGCTTGCACAGCAGATTCCCATCGAGCAGCTGCCGACCGTAATCGGCAAACTGCAAATGGCGTACGACCTGTTTCGGCTGCTGGGGCCGGGGAGTGATGCTGTGAGTGGATCGTCGCTTTCCAAGTTTGATCTACTAGCCCTCTGGCCGCTGCTGCTGGACAACTCTGCTCCCCCCGATCGCACCGCCTGGGCCTTTGGTCACACCTTGGTGGAGTACTGGGTGCAGGGTTTGCCCGCTAATCAGTTAGGGCCACGGTTTAATCACTACCTGGGGCAGGCAGCGGCTCAAGCGGGGCGCTGATTTTAGCCCTCAGTAGGGCCGCCAGCTTAGGGCTTAAC
The DNA here is from genome assembly GCA_036702895.1 of Trichocoleus sp. Classification (GTDB taxonomy): domain Bacteria; phylum Cyanobacteriota; class Cyanobacteriia; order Phormidesmidales; family Phormidesmidaceae; genus JACVSF01. The sequence continues at coordinate 1,163 of DATNQE010000520.1, forward strand.
CGCCGACCCCTTATAGAGGGTTGCTGCCAGGGCTGGCAGGCCGTCAGGCACGAACCGCTCCACCGTGACCTGCTCAAACTGCTGCTCGACCAACGCCTGAATGTTGCGATTGAAATGGCAACCGTCGGCGATGATCTTTTGCAGCGGGGTGAGCCGATTTTGCCACCCCTGCACTTTAGGGTCGTCGCTCAGGCCGTGCTCAACAAAGACAAACTTGCCGCCGGGCCTGAGCACCCGGTAGATCTCGCTCAGAGCATTGTTCACCTGGGCAATGCTGCACAGCGTCCAAGTGCTGACTACGTAGTCAAAGCTGTTGTCGGCCATGGGCAGCGATTCGCCGCTCAGCACCTTGTTCTCGACTGCGATCGCACTTTGGGCAATTCGCTGAGCAATTCGCTTTTGGGCCAGCGCATTCATCCCCGGATTGACGTCGACCGTGGTGATTTTCTGCACGCTGTCGGGGTAGTAGGCCAGGTTGAGCCCCGTGCCAAAACCGATTTCTAATACTTCCCCTGATACCTCCGCCAGTACTTCCTTGCGGTAGGTCGTTAGTCTGGCATCAGACATGGCCCAATCCATTAGGTGCGGCAAGATTTGCTGTGAGTAGAGTCCCATAGGTCTTGCAGTAATTCGACTATGTTTCAGGGCTATTTTAGGGGGCTATTTTTTCAGAGCTAAGGTCAGGCCATCCGCAATGGGCACCAGGCTCAGAGTAACCCGCGAGTCCTCATAGAGTCGCTGGTTAAAGGCCCGAATGGCGTTGGTGCGGTTGTCCTGAGTATCGGGATCAGCTACCCGCCCTGACCAAAGTACGTTATCAATGGCGATTAGGCCACCAGGGCGCACCAGCTGTAGCGCCTGCTCGTAGTACTGGGCGTAGCTGCTCTTGTCAGCATCGATAAAGGCAAAGTCAAAAGTCTCAGCCTCACCCGACGCAATCAGCTGGTCGAGGGTTGCGATCGCAGGCCCAATGCGCAAATCAATTTTGTGATCAACTCCCGCCTTCTGCCAAAATTCGCGGGCAATGGCGGTGTACTCCTCACTGACATCGCAGGCCACAACTCTACCTTCGTCAGGCAT
>DATNQE010000565.1:0-2001 GCA_036702895.1 Trichocoleus sp.
ACCCGATTGCCATAGTCGCGCCAGGCGTAATTGAGCACGTCTGGCTGCGGGCCGCCGGGCGCCAGCGCTGCACCTAGCCCTTCCCCAAAGGAAAAATGCTCCAGATTCAGCGCTACATAGACCGCCAATCGCTTACCACCAGGCCAGCTATACACCGGTCTTTTAGGAAGGGCCGAATAGTCATATCGACCGTGACTCTTTAACGACACCCGCCGCTCCTTAAGTACACATCCACAGAGTTCACACACTTTCACACTGAGGATTTTTCCCAGCAATCTCACTAAGCCTTGACCCTGAAGCCGCAGCTGTTGCCATGAGGCTTAGGAACATAGAGCTAGAAGAGATGTAGAAGCTGTGCTCCAATCAGGAGTCCTGCTGCTGCACCCCGTTCTCATTGCAGTGACTATAGCTGAATCAAGAGCTACATCAAGCATCCAAGATATCTGTCTGGCAGCTATTCAACGATCCTTAGATTTTCGCTCAATTCTAGCCGTGCAGGCGATGAAGTCGTTTTGTGGAAGCGGCAGTTGCTAGAGTGCTAGTTAGTTTATCTATCAGTTACGGAGACAACTGGCCGTGCAGCGTTCACCTGTCCCCTTGTTTCAGCCCGGTACGCTGCTTGCTAGCGTTCAGGAAAGGACGGCCCATGCACTTGCCTGTGGGGCTTTACAGCCCATCGAAACCAACTTTACCTTCCTTGAGCAGGGGAATATGCGGTTTTTGGTTAGGCAGCTGGCAAGCTTGGCCCGTAAAGAAAGAGCCAGAGCGGCCCAAACGGCGGTGTCTCAGGCAATTGGTAAGGAAATCAACCCCTTCTTGCCCTACGAGGAAGATTTATTTGTAACCCATATCTCTGATACCCACCTGTGCCTACTCAATAAGTACAACGTGGTAAACGACCACATCTTGATCGTCACCCGCGCTTTCGAGGAGCAAGACAGTTGGCTAACCGCCGCCGATTTCGAAGCCCTCTGGGCCTGCATGGCCGAAATCGACGGTTTGGCTTTTTACAACGGCGGCAGGCTAGCTGGAGCTAGTCAGCGGCACAAGCACCTGCAGCTGGTGCCGCTGCCCCTAGCCCCCGACGGTTCGGCTCTATCCTTAGATAGCTTGCTTCAAACGGCAGCTCTGGAGCCGACCGGGAGCAGGCTTCCCGTTTTGCCATTCGAGCATGTTGCGATTCCTCTAGCCGAAGGTTGGCCCGAATGCCAGGTCCCAGGTGAGTACCTGTTGGACTGCTACCGGCAGGCGATGGCGGCTATTGGCCTCGACCTACAGGCTCTCCTGCCCAACAGAGCGTATAACCTGCTGCTGACCCGTTCCTGGATGCTGGCTGTGCCTCGCGCTCAGGAAAGCCATCATGCTATCCCTGTGAACGCCCTGGGGTTTGCTGGGTCGCTGCTCGTGAAGAACGCCGAGCAAATGGCACTTCTAGAGGAATTGGGGCCGATGACGTTGCTGCAAAGCGTTGCCTATCCCAGAGCGGAGTAGCGGGCCTACTTCAGGGCTGTGCCGTAGGCAATCACCTCAACCGACACGAGGCCGTTAGTGGTGCCCTGGCTGCCCAAATCGGCGCTTTCGAGCCGTACGTTGATAATGCGGGTTGCTCCCCAATCTAGCGCCTGCTCCTTCATCCGCAGCAGCGCCTCGCGTCGCCCCCGCTCCAGCAGGCTTTCGTAGACCGTTAGGCGGCCGCCAAATAGGCTCAGAATTGTGGCGGCGAAGGTCTTGAAATAGTCAGAGGCAATGACCACACTGCCAACCACCATTTCGGCAGCTGCGGCTTCAGGCATCGGCTGGAGCCGCCCTATGTTGGTCATAGTTAGGCTATGCGTTTGACTTTCCCGCAGCCGTAGAGAGGCATAGTGCTGGCTCTCCTGGCTTTTGCCCACAAAATAACCGACGCCGATTAGAACGGCAAAGATAATCAGCTCAGCCATGGCTTACTCCACCCTTACCGCTGTGCCATAGGCAAAGAGCTCTGCCGCCCCGGCTGTTAGC
>DATNQE010000582.1:0-18676 GCA_036702895.1 Trichocoleus sp.
GTGCCTAGGGCCTCAGCGGTATCGGCTGGTCCCTGCACTGAATTTTTGACGAGACGCTGTCCATCGAGGCTCGCAACAATCCCAGTCAGGGTCAGCGTGTCGCCCTCAAGCACGGTATTGACACCGATTGGCACCTGGCAGCCGCCCTCTAGCTCCCGCAAAAAGGCTCGTTCTGCTAGGCAGCGAGCGGTTGTCGGCTCGTGGGAGAGCACACTTAAAATGTTGAGAATTTCTTGGTCGCCCTCGCGGCACTCAATGCCCAGGGCTCCCTGACCTACAGCGTGGAGAGAGATCTCCGACGGCAAAATCTCGTGAATGCGATCGCTCATGTCCATGCGGTTGAGCCCTGCCGCCGCCAAAATAATAGCGTCGTAGCCGCCGTCATCCAGCTTTTTCAAACGGGTATTGAGGTTGCCGCGAATATCTTTGAACGCCAAGTGGGGGTAATGGTGGCGCAGCTGAGCCAAGCGCCGCAGTGAAGAGGTGCCAATCACTGCGCCTGCAGGTAGGGTAGCTAGGGTTTTGTCCTTATGCTTTTCGTGGACGACCAGAGCATCCGCCGGGTCTTCCCGCTCAGTAATACAACCCAGCATCAGACCCTGAGGCAGACGAGTGGGCAGATCTTTAAGGGAGTGCACGGCAAAGTCGGTCTCGCCCCGGAGCATCGTGTCCTCTAGCTCCTGCGTGAACAGGCCCTTGTCGCCAATTTTGGAGAGGGACACATCGAGCACCTTGTCCCCTTGCGTCTCCATCGTTTTCACCTCAAAGGTGAATTCGGGAAAATGCTTTTGCAGCTCATCGCGCACCCAGTGAGTCTGGATCAGAGCCAGCTGGCTTTTGCGAGAAACAATGCGGACAGTGCGAGTCGGCGCGGAAACGGTGGATGGGGTAGAAGGAGCCATACGTTGCGAAACGATGCGTTAACGTTCGTTGCTAAACTTCAGCCTTGTTGACGGAGCTGCACACAAGATCTCTAGGGTACAGTAATCCGACCCCCTAAACGGGCAGGAACCCCAGATGTTAAAGGGTTGTCACACTTAACGGCTATGATCAGGGCGACCGTGATTACACAAGGGTTAACGCATCTACGGGTAGCTACGTCTAGGGAACAGCGCCACGATGAAGAGCGGTAGCGGTAAGGTGATGGGGCAGCCAGTTAGAAAATACGATTTCAAACACTCAATATACTTTCAGCTATTGCGCCAGATAAAAGTAGGCGCACTGGGTCGTTTGGCATTTTGGCTGCTGCTCTGGCTGCTGCTCTGGCCCTTGCCCGCGCTGGCACAGACCCTGCGCCCAGAAATTCGCGATCCGTTTTTGGCCGACCCGCTGCAGGATGCGCCTCGCGACCCGCTGCTGCCTCCCCAGCCTGAGGTGCCGCGCCCTCTAAGCCCGCTGGAGCAGTTTCAGCTAGAGACTAATTTAGATGCCCTGAACCAGTCTGCTTTAGCCCTTTGGCAGGCCGAGCAGGGAGATGCCGCCTTTGTCCTGTGGCTGCGGGAGGTTCGGCTGCGGCGGCTGCTAGGGCTACCGACAGAGATTGCGGCTATTCAGCGAGTCGGGGGCTACGCCTGGGATGCTGGCCGTACTCAAGACGTACAGCTGCTAACGGCCCGACTGCAGCAAATTCAGCGGCAGCTAGAGGCTGCTGAATCGCCCAATGTGCAGCTGCTGCAGGAGACGGCCCTGGGGTTCGAAATCTTAGGAGCCCCGACCGAGGCGATTGCGGCTTACCGACAGCTGGCTGCGCTGGCGCTGGCGTCGGGCAGGGTGGGGCAGCACCGAGCTTACCTAGAAAGAGTGGCTTCTTTGGAGGACGCCTGGTTTCGCTTTACCGATGCTGCGGCAACCTATCGGGAGCTTTACACACTGGAGCCGGGCTCGACTTCTGTTTCTGTTGAGACAGTTGTGTATCTGCGGCGGGAAATCGTCAACCTGGAGCGGGCGCAGCAGTTTGAGCATGCGATCGCAGTGCAGCAGGAATTGGCAGGGCTCTACACGTCCCTACAGCTGCTGGAGCTGGTGCCGGACTTGCAGCGAGCCATCGCCCAAAACTACCAGACCTTGGATCAGCTCGATGCGGCGTCTCGGTACTACCAAGCAGCCTATACAAACGCGATTACCCTAGAGCAGTTTGAGGTGGCTAGTGAGGTAGTCGATCAGCTTGCAGCGGTCTATCGCCAGCTCGATCGGCTAGAAGATGTGCGCTATCTCTACGAGCAGCGCCTGCTGGTAGACCGCAAGGTCTACGATGCCTACGGATTAATGGATACTTTCGATCAGCTGGGGCAGGTTTACGAGCAGCTGGGGCAAATTGACGAAGCGGTAGCAGCCTTCCAGGAGGGGTTGATTTTAGCGCGACACTTAAAGCACCAGCTGACCTATTTTGCTGAGCAAATTCAGCGTCTGGCGCCTGGTACCCTGCCTGACCCCGCAGCGCCTCCGACGGATCAAGCGCCGCTGCCGTCGACTCTGCCTCTGGAAGCACCTTCTGTGGATGCGTCCCCTGCCGCTCCCCCTCCCCGCTCTGCTGAGCCGTGGCGGCAATAGCGGCCGGAGCAGAAAGCTTTCAGGTTTCGGCCCGCCAATCGAGGCGTCGATGAAGAGCCAGCTGAGGTCTATCAATTCTTGGGGAGCATCGAAAGGCTGTCCCAAAGTGCGCAGCGCAAGGGGCTGCCCTTAATATTTCTGTATTAAATCCAAGTTAAAACAGTGGGTCTAAAAAATTTAGCCCTGCTCCTTGGCCTGACTGAGGGCTAAAGAAGCTAGGGCTAAGCTAAGACGAGCTTTTTCAATTTCCGACAGGGTGGCCCAGTCTGCCTGGTGCATGGCGCGAATCTGCAGATCCAAGATTTCACCGCGGCCATCGCGCAGGGACAGGGCTAAGGGGCGAGCCAGCACCTCCAGGTCACCCTCGTCCCAACCGGTTAGCACCGACTGCGCACACTGCACCATCTGCTCCATCAGGGGACGGCCTGTGTTAGCTAGGGCCAACGCTTGGCTAGCCAGGGTTTGGAGCACCTGCTCTGGCAGGGTGACGGTAAAGCGCTGGGTCAGTGTCTTGACCAAATTCGCCACTCGCTCAGGGGCCTGCTCAGCCGCCGGCCAGAGGGTATCTAGCTGAGCAGAGAGCGCCTGCCAACCCGCTGCGATCGCATCGACCGTGCCGGTCTCGTCCCAACGGGCCTCTAGCTCCGTAAAATAGGCCTCACTCTCCGGGGCGTAGGGATTCCAGGGGTAGGTGGGGTCGGCAGCTAGAATGCTTGCCAGCAGATCGAGTTCGGCATTCATTGAAGATTCAGGCGCGGACGCTTCAGAGTTGGATGAGCGAGGATCGTTAGCCATTGTGGATTAGTAGGATGCACTGATGCTTCAGAAGTTGACAACGGTAGCTACACGGCTGCTTTTGGCCATTCCGCACGGCACCGCCCAAGAGCTTATCGGACTGAACAATTTACGTATTTAGACGTACGCCATATGACGTAGGTGCCGCCTAAGCAACTCCATTGGGGCCTCCACCCTCGACAAACTCCAGGAGTTGGCCCTCGTCGCTGCCAAAGCGTAACCGGGTTCCGAGCTTGAGGGGAACCTCCTGTCGGTGGACATGCTGCCAGACTCCCTCAGCGTAACAGTAGGTGCCATAGCGGGAAAAATCCTTCAGGAAGTAGGTAACCTGGGGCTGACCAGCCACAAATATATTGCGGCAAAAAATTTCAGCGTGGTTACTTGACACCCACTGCTCAGAAATTACCAAATCATTGCTGGGTAACCTGCCTACGTGCATAACGCCGCCATAGATGGGCCAGATTTTGGAGGGATCCTCCACTGCGCGCACGGCCGCAAACCGACGGCTCTGGCTGTCGTCCCCCGGTAGACGCGTGACATCCTGCCGAGGCGCCTCTAAAAGGACGCCATCGAACTGAGGATGCATATAGAGGACGGGCAGCGTCCACGGCACTTTGTTGAGGTTGTATAGGGTCAGCAGCTGCTGCCGCGCGATCGCAACCGCCTGCTCCACCGGCTGCCGCTGGGCCAGGGACTGGGCAAAGGCCTGGATAAAGCTCAGGGCCTCTTCGTCGGCAATGGAGTCGCGCATCGCCAGCACGGCGGGTACCCCGTGGTGCAGCAGCACCTCCGCCAGACTGCTTCGGGGAATAGCCTTTTGGTTGCGCTGATCAGGTTGTGCCCCCCAGCAGGTGTTAAACACCGCCAGCTTAATCCGACAGCGGGTGAGCACCTGGGCTAGTTCTGTTCCGTTGAGGGGCGCGTTGGCCTGCAGAAACAAAAGCCCGCCGTCGGGATTCGGTACTCCATGACCGGCATAGAAGAAGACACTGTAGCGCCGGGTTTCTAGCTCGCGAATGACGGTGGCAGGATCGGGCTCAATCAGCGTGTGTACCTGGCAGAGCACTTTGTTGAAAGATCCTTGCCGCAGGCCAGAGGTGCCCTGCTCCAGCAGATCCTTGAGCACCTGAGCTTCCTCCTGTAGCTGCAGCACCGGCCCCTGATCTGCGGTCTTTGTCGCCCCCGGCACTTTGTCGCTGCCCAAGACGAGTAAAATCCGCAGGCTCTCATCTAGAGCCAGAGGCGGCAGCGGATCGACCGCGCTGGTGGTGCGGCTAAACATAATTTGCTGATCTAGAGAAATGGCGGGCCGCGCTGACTGGGGCCGCATAATCTCCCAGGGGATGCCAATCATGTCCGGCTCGCGGATCTCAAGCTGAATTCGCAGCGGACGGGATTGACCCATAGCTATACCCAAGCTGCGCTCCAGGCTTTGCTCAATAGGGCCACTAAAGAGCCATTGCCAGAGGGCAATGCCGAACCCCTGCATCAAGCGGCTTGTGTAGTTGTCCCCCGGCTGCGTCACCGGCAGCATGGCGTTGAGAATGTCATCGAGCACAAACTGGGGGACATAGGCGGAGGGGATATGGGGCACCTGAGGCAGCCCCCGCAGTGTGAAAAATTCCTGCCAGCTCTGCCACAGCTGGGCAACTTGGCCCTTCCAAATCCGGTCATGGTGACTAAATCCACCCGGAAAGGGGCTCTCCAATACCCAAATAGCGTAGTGATTGAGCTCGGCTTTGGTGAGGCGAGCAATGGCTACGCGGAAGCAGAGGGAATCAGAGGAATGCATAGGCAACAGTGAAAGGTCACTTGAGAGTCGCCAGCGCGCGCGATCGAGAATAAGCCCGCTAAGGGCAGGTACCCTGCTGGGTTGGAGTCACGCTAGGGATAACGCTGCCAACCCCCGTTAGCTGCGGCTCTAGGATCCATCCGGTCTCTCCAGGCTGCGACAGGCGCTCTGCCAAAGCCCCTGGAGCTCCATCAGGAGCGGCTGCTGGAGCCCCTGAATCGGTTTCTGTCGGGGCCTCCGACAGGGATGCTCCCGATGGAATTGAACAAACCTGAAGACGCACCCACTGAGTATTGTCTGGGGCTGCCCGGCGGCTAATAACTTTCAGGATACTGCCTGCTGGAATTAGCGGCGCGTTCTGTCCCGCCGGAGGGCTGCCGGTTGAGCCGCTGGTTGGGGTACTCGCAGTGCTGTTGGGGCTGGGCTCTTCCCCAGTTTGCAGCGCCAACAACCCTGCTGGGCTAGCCCCAGTACCTGCCGTAGCGCCGACCTGCCAGAACGATCCAACGGCAACGGCTGCGGATAGGGTTGGGTTGGCCGTCAGCCGAGGCATGACTGTAAATCGCTCTAGCTGGAGCGATCGCATTGGCCGCGTTGTCTGCTGCACCTGGTCAACACCCCACAAAGCACCCAGCACAGCGGCTGCGATCGCCCCAAGCCCTAACCAGGGCCAGCGGCTCTTACCTCTGCGCCCTACAGGCTGGGTTTTGACCCGCGTTTTCACCGTGTTTTGGGGATGAACCGTGCGCTGAGAGGCGGGTGTCTGTAAAACCGTTGGGGCCGTCTCTAGCTGGGTAGCGCCCTGCAGCTGCGTCGGCGCTGCTACAGACCGAGCTGCTGAGACGGCGGCCGGAGCAGCTGTTGCTGCCAGAGCCGGAAACGCTAGAGCACGCTGGGGGGTCAACGCCACCAGGCCTACCGTAACGTTGTCATGGCCGTTATATTGATTGGCCAGGTTCACCAGCTGCTGACTGACCTGCCCCAACGGCACCTGCCCCAGCACTGCTGGCCGCAGCATCGAGGGCCAGAAGGTATCCACCCGCTCAAAATCGCTCAGCCCGTCGGAGCAGATCAAAAACAGGCTGTCGTCATCCAGCAGAAAATGCTGCACCGTAGGCTGTAGATAGCTCGACTCGCCAATGCCCAGCGCCTGCACTAGCGCACCGGCATTCGGCGACTGTAGAGCATCTCGATAGAGGGCAGAGCCCAGACGGGTTTCGCGCGCCGCTACGTCGTCGTCTAACGTGATTTGGCAGCAGCTCTGGGCGCTGATGCGGTAGGCGCGGCTATCGCCCAGATGGGCAATAAACAGATACGGCGGATAGATCAGCGCGGCCACCAGCGTGGTGCCCATGCGCTCTCGCTCCTGGCGGTTTTCCTGGTCATTGCGCTGGGCAATGGTGCTGTTGGCGGCAATCACGGCCTGCTTGAGCTGAGCCGTTACAGCCGCCGGAGCCAAACCGGAGGGCAGGGAGACCAGCTGCCGCTGCAGCGTCTCAATAGCCAGCTGGGACGCAACATTACCGCTTTCGTGGCCGCCAATACCGTCGCAAACGACAACCCACGGGCTGAGGCCCGCCGGAGTAAGGCGCCTGGGAGTATCTTGAACAGCGTCTTGAGATGAACTTTGAATCGGGCCCTGAATCAGCCCCTCAGTGGTGCTGCCGCTCTCTGGGTAGCAGGCATCTTCGTTGCGAGAGCGGCTGGGACCTTGATCCGTTAGCGTAGCGGTGGTCACCTGCACCGGCTGAGCCGAAAACAGCTGTGCGATCGCAGTCTCCAACATCTGCTCAACTGCGGCAGCGTTGCTCAAGGCGCCGTTCAGCAGCTGCTCTGACACACCAGTGAGAAAAGGGCGGATCGCCGAATGGGCAGAGGGTACTAACCCCTGCCACTGGCGACCCAAGTCAACCAAGGTTGGGCGGCTGTTGGCGGGTGAGTGCAGCCCCAGCAGCCGTAGCGTAGAGCCGTCTACCCGTACAAGCTCAGGGACCAGCAGACTGGCCTCGACGCCCTCTCGAGCCAGGGCAGGCCAGAGCATAGCGACCTGCCGCAGCCAGTTGAGCTGGCGCAGGGGCGTTGCGGTGGGCCACTGCTGCGTAAGGGTTGGCTGCAGCTGTACGGCGGCTGACCCATGTTCTGCGGGACTAATGGCCAGAGGTGCATCCTCGAGCAGCAGCAGCGAAGACTGATTGGGCCCGCTGATTATCGTAAAGGGTCTGGGGATGTGCAGCGGCAGAGCCGCCAGCCGCAGGTAAGGCACCACAGCGGCTGGCGGCTCGGTTAACGTAGGTAGATCTTGTGCTGGCTGGGTGTCTAGCAGAATGGCGTTATCCCAGACCAGGAAGCGCTCCGCCAGCAGCGAGTTGCGCTTGAGCACCGATGCGTTACTGCCGACTGCCCATAAAAATCGGCGCACTAAGGGAGTCTGACAGACCCGACAGAGGGTCTGACTGACCTCATTGACCGACTGGCAGGCAGGGTTAGGACACTGGATCACTAGGCCAAAGCTGTTGCATTAAGGCTACTGCGAAGACGGATGACTCGCTGCCCTAGGAAGCAGTAGGTTCGTTAGAAACCACTTGGGGCAGGCCCATACTGTAATTGATCACCCGGCTCTTGAGGTTATAACTAATTTCACCGTTCTGCAGCAGCTTTTTGATAAAGCCCTCCATAGAAGAGCCGATGCGACGCAGGTTGTAATCGGTTAAATCTTCCCCTGCAGCGTCGTCGACCAGCCGATCAAACTCACGGTAAACCTTTTGCAGCGCCTCGTCAGACCAGTTGAACTCATTATCTGGGTCAACGTCTAGGGTCAGCAGCTCCTGATTGGGCACCAGCTCGTTGTTGCTGACCTCAGCCGTGTAGATATGAATGTGTCGCGTGGTTGATTTGAGCATCATCGGGAGTGACTCGCCTAATTTGCATCAGCGTTGTCTGTATTGTAGCGGTCTCTTTGGCACCGACAGAAGGCCTAAAACCAAGGAATATCTTTTAGGGGTGATAGCTAAAACTGGTCTTTGCGACCCCGCAGACGAGCAAATGTCTGCACTGGGTCTTGACTGCCCACTGCCTGCTGCAGCGCTCCGTTGTCCCAACGCAAAAAGGGATTCGTCGCTTTTTCTAGCTGAAGTACGGACGGCACCGTGGCCTGCTGGCGCTGGCGGGCGGCCTGCACCTGCTCAAAGCGCTGCCGCAAGGCATTGTTGCTCTGATCGACCGTTAAGGCAAATTTGAGATTGTTTAGAGTGTACTCATGGGCGCACCAGACCCGAGTGGCGTCAGGCAGCTGGCGAATTTTGCTGAGCGAGCTGACCATCTGGGCAGGGGTGCCCTCAAAGAGTCGCCCGCACCCTCCGGCAAACAGCGTATCGCCACAAAAAAGTTCGCCGGGTTCATCAGCGCTTTGGGGCGGGAAGTAATAGGTGATATGGGCACGGGTATGGCCGGGTACAAACAGCACTTGAGCAGTGCGATTGGCGAATGTGACGGTATCGCCCTCCTGCAGGAACACGCTCTGCTCAGGAATACGGCCCTCATCTTCAGCGCCGCCGTAGACCACGGCTGCGGGGTAGCGCCGCTTTAGCTCCCGGTTGCCGCCTACGTGGTCGCTGTGATGGTGCGTATTAAAGATGGCTATCAGGTCAGCCCCCCAATCCTCCAGCTGGGCCAGCACCGGAGCTGCTGCGGTCGGATCGACGACCGCAGCGGTCTGGCTAGCAGGATCGTGCAGTAAAAAGATGTAGTTATCCGAGAGGGCACTGAGCCGATAAATCTGCATAAGGTAGTTCAAAGAGCCTGTCTAAAACTTAGCCCATGAGCTGCTTCTGGATGTAAGCCCCTGGCATGAATAAGGGGTGGAGAGTGAGTAGCACCGAGTTTGGGCGCAGCAGCTCGGGGACTTTACGGTTAAATCCACAGGCGCAGCCCCAACCAACAGCGCTTGAGCTCGGTAATTCTGCTCTGTTGATCATCCTTTACAGCAGCTTTAATAGCTTTTACCAAAGCTTATCGAGAGTCCAGCGCTGAGGCATTTGACCTAGGGCATCTTTAAAGCAGGAGGGGTCGCCCATCTTCGGCCACTCCTTACTAGGAGCACTAGGGACTTGACCTACACAGCGTCTTTAGAGGCTCTGCTTTCAGGGTTACCTGTGAGCTTTTTTTCCAGCATTGAGTTCTTCAAAATCGTCATTTAAAGGTTGCAGGTCATGGTGTCTGTCGTTCCCATTAATGACCATCCGCAGATTCAGCGTCTTACCAGGCACGCCATCGAGCAGGGCGCGCTGACCCGTCGAGATCACCTCTGGTTGACCTCAGCGATGCTGGGTGATCCGACCCTGTCCTCGCTAGATCGCAGTCAGATTAATCACGTGCTCGATCTGATTCGCATGGGGCGAGTGCGGTTGGTGAACTAGTGTTGAGGTAGTGACCCTTAGCCGGGCTCTGCTCTGCCAGGTTCTGCTCAGCGAACGGGCTTTCCTCAGTTCCCATAGCTAAAGCCCTTCACAAACTAAAAATGTCGAGCTGTTCGTCGGCGGGGTTTTCGGGCGTGGTTTGAGCTGCTTCTGAGGCTTCCTTGGCTTTGCCGTTGGAGGAGCGACGCCCCCCTCGCCGCAGGCCGACCGCAATTTTGCTGTGCTTCTCAATTTCACCCATGACCTCTCTGGCCCGCTGAATGACTGAGGGAGGAAGTCCGGCTAGCCGCCCGGCTTCAATACCGTAGGACTTGTCGGCACCGCCCGGCTGCACCTGGTGCAGAAAAATAATCTGGTCGGGCAGTTCCTTAACCGTGACTTGGTAGTTGGCCACGTTGCCTAGGAGCCCGGCTAGCTCGTTCAGCTCGTGGTAGTGAGTGGCAAAAATGGTGCGGGCCTGAATATCACTGGCGAGATGTTCGGCCACGGCCCAAGCAATAGAGAGCCCATCAAAGGTGGCGGTGCCACGCCCGATTTCATCTAGCAGCACCAAAGACTGGGGTGTGGCGTGGTTAAGAATATTGGCTGTTTCGTTCATCTCCACCATGAAGGTGGACTGCCCCGTGGCCAAGTCGTCTACAGCGCCGACGCGGGTGAAGATGCGATCGCAAATGCCCAGCTGAGCTGCCCTAGCCGGAACAAAGCTGCCGACCTGAGCCATTAGCTGGATGAGGCCCACCTGGCGCAGGTAGCAGCTTTTGCCGCTGGCGTTGGGGCCGGTGAGAATGATGAGATCGGGGGAGGATCGGGGGAAGCCATCTATCCCGTTTCCGTTCGCGATCTGCGATCTGCGGTCTGCCGTCTCCTCTTCTACCTCATACCCGGCACCCGGCACCCTTTCCTCCTGGCCCAGCGCCGTTGAGTTGGGCACAAAGAATCCTGCCGGCAGCAGTTGTTCTACCACCGGGTGACGACCCTCGGCGATGCTGATTTGACGGTTGGGGGCAATGGTAGGGCGGCTGTAGCCTTGGTAGATAGCGACTTCGGCCAGACCACAGAGCACATCGGCGGCGGCTACGGCGGCAGCAACCTTGCGAATCCGCTCTACCTCGGCGGCGACCTGGTTGCGCAGCTCGATGAACAGCTCGTATTCCAGGCTGTGAATTTCTGATTCTAGATTAAAGACGCGGGTTTCACGCTCTTTGAGTTCGGGGGTGATGTAGCGCTCTTCGTTGGTCAGGGTTTGCCTGCGGATATAGTCGTTGGGAGCCTGATCGGCTTTGGCGCGGGAGATGGCGATGTAGTAGCCAAAAGCTTTGTTGAACCCGACTTTGAGGGTGGCGATGCCGGTGCGCTGCCGCTCAACGGCTTCTAGCCCGGCAATCCACTGGCGGTCGTCCACGATTTGCTGGCGCAGCTGGTCCAGCTTAGCGTTAACCCCACTGCGGATCAGGTTGCCCTCGGTGAGGTAGAGGGGCGGATTTTCTACCAGGTGCGATCGCAGCACCTGACCCAGCTGCTCTAGTTCGGGAGGGACATCCTGAAGCGCCTGCAGATGAGGCGATTGGGCCTGGGCTACCAGCACTGCCAGCTCGGGCAGCCGGGCGAAGGAGTCGGCCAGCGCGATCAGATCGCGGGCATTGGCAGTGCCCGAACCGGCGCGGCCTGCCAGGCGCTCCAGGTCGTAAATCTGCTTGAGCCGCTGGTGCAGCACCTGACGCAGACTGTTGTCCTGCACCAGTTCAGCAATGGTTTTTTGGCGGTCTTCAATGCTGGGAATGTTCAGCAGCGGCTGCAGCAACCAGCGCCGCAGGGCGCGGCTGCCCATGGGGGTGACCGTGCGATCGAGGGCCCACAGCAGCGACCCATTAAAGGTGCCGTCGCGGGCCGTTTGAGTAATTTCTAGGTTGCGGCGGGTCTGGTGGTCAATGACCAGATACTCCGTCAAGGTGTAGGTGCAAAGCGGCTGCAGCGGCGACACTACCGTCTTTTGAGTATCTTCTAGGTACTCCAGCAGACCACCCGCTGCCCGCACTGCCAAGGGCAAATGCTCGCAGCCTAGCCCCTCTAGAGAGCGCAAGCGAAAGCGCTGCAGCAGTCGCTGACGAGCCTCACTTTGAGAGAAGGGAGTTTGCGATCGCAAGGTGTAGCAAAACTGTCGCGGCAGGCAGGCAGGCAGCTGGTCAGAAGTCTCCCCCGGCCGCAGCATGGCGCGCAGATCAGGCCCGTTGGTCGGCACTAAAATTTCGGCGGGCTGCAGGCGCATCAGCTCCTGGGCCAGTTGGTCTAGTCCGCTGGCCTGAGCGGTGAGGAACTCCCCTGTGGAGACATCGGCGTGGGCCAGTCCCCAATGCTCCCCCGCAATGACGACCGCCGCTAAGAAGTTGTTGCGGCTGGCGCTGAGCATGCCCTCCTCCAGCACCGTACCGGGGGTAATCACGCGAGTAACCTCTCGCTTCACCAGACCCTGAGCTAACGCTGGGTCCTCCACCTGATCGCAAATGGCAACCGCATAGCCCTTTTCCACAAGTAGCGCGCAGTAGCGGTCCAGGGCGTGGTGGGGAATACCGGCTAGCGGCACTCGACCAATGGTTTTGCCCGCATCCTTACTGGTTAAGACCAGCTCCAGCTCGCGAGCGATGGTGATGGCATCTTGAAAGAACGTCTCAAAAAAGTCCCCTACTCGATACAGCAGCAGCGCGTGGGGATACTGCTCCTTCATCGTCACGTAGTGCTGCATCATCGGGGTGAGCTCATCCCACGCAACCGAGCGGTGGTCAGCGTAGCGGACGGTATGCTTGACCAGTCGTTCGGGAATGGCGTGGCTGGCCTTGGCAGCGCCAGAGGAGCCGCCAGACGAATTGGAAAACGAACCAGCAGAGGAAGTAGACGCAGTCATGGCGGGCCTAGACAGAAGTCAGGAGGAGCACAGGGGAAAGCGTTCCTATTCTAAAACTCTCCTTCCCTCAGATAGGCTTTGAATCTGTCTCGCGGCAGTGTTCAGCAACCATTAAGCTTCGTTGCAGGTGTTCCGGTGAGTTAAGAGGCTGTGATAATTTCGATAACAGAAATTGCACCAATGTTACAGACGGCATTGCAACCGCCCATTCAAGCAAGTTCTTGTAAGTAGACGTTTAGGCAGGGGGAATTTCAGTGGCTCAGTCAGCGCAACCGCTTCAATCTCTAGCAGCACCACAGGAAAGCTTTAGCGAATACGTGGCTCACCTGCAGCTGCATATGGCTTTGCAGGCTCGCAATCTGGTCCCGACTCTCAGCACCCAAGGCGACCGTCGCGAAAATTTGCTTCACAAGACCCAGGCTGATTTTGAGAAGCTGGTGTCTCGCCAGGGCTTCTAGTGCGGCTGAACCAGCGCCTATCGTTTTATCAGCACAAGATTTATCAGCACAAGTTTGTTAGCCACAGAGCGGCCATCTGACTGCTCGACCTCAACTAAGCGCCCACGTTTCTTGCTAAGAGATAATGGGCGCTTTTTGTTGCGTAAAAAACAAAGGAGCAAGCTGTTGGGCTGAAGCGGCTGTGGGCAGACCTAGCCTTAGCAGCGGGCATGAGCAGGTCGGTCACCCAGTAAAAGCGCCGGCACTTTGCCATTAGCTATTAGCGGCTACGGGATCTGCGGGGCGTAAGCAGGCCCAGCATGGGACCGAGCACGATGCCGAAGATAAAGCCGCCCGCATGAGCCCAGTAGGCAACGCCGCCAGAGCCCATGTTGACGTCTGCCCCCAAGCTCAGAACGCCGTAAAGCGCCTGCTGCACAAACCAAAAGCCCAAAAACAAGATGGCGGGCACTCGAATGACCGTAAAAAAGATAAATAGCGGTAGCAGGGTCATGATGCGGGCTTTTGGGAAGCGCAGGATGTAGGCTCCCATGACCCCTGCGATCGCACCGCTAGCGCCAATGGTTGGTACCGTTGAGGCGGGAGCAACTAGCCATTGAGCCAGGCCCGCTAAAATGCCGCAGCCCAGGTAGAAAATTGTGAAGCGCGCCGACCCCAACTGGTCTTCGATGTTGTTACCAAACACCCAAAGGTAGAGCATGTTGCCCGCCACGTGAAGAATGCCGCCGTGGAGGAACTGAGAGCTGATCAGCGTCACCCACTCACCCCGCGGGTTGGCGAGCTGCCCTGAAAAACTACTGGTTAGCTGAGCCGGCACAATGGCCCAGGTGTCAAAAAAAAGCTGGAGCTGCTCGGGAGGTAGGCTGATCTCGAACAGAAACATTAGAACATTGAGAACGATTAGCCCGTAGGTAATGTAGGGCGTTGAACTAGTAGGGTTCTCATCGCGTAAGGGGACCACGAGCTTACTGTCTGTAGAGAGTCTCCCTTATTCTAAAGAAGACTCAGCGGTTGCCTCTGCTGGCAAAATAGTGAGCTTGCCCTGGTCGCCGTCTAGAGAGGCGAGTACCCCTACCGGCAACGCTGCATTCACCCCGTCGTGGCCAAAGGGCAAATCCGAGACGACGGGAATACCCAGATCGCCGATGCGATCGCGCAGCACCTCTGCCACGCTAAAACTGGGAACACCCTCAGGTGGCTCACAGCGGCTAAAGCGGCCCAAGGCAATGCCCTTGACCTGCTGCAGCCGGCCCGTCATGCGCCACTGCGTCAGCATCCGATCAATGCGGTAGGGCGCTTCTGTCACATCTTCAAAGGCTAGAATCACACCGTCTAATTCGGGCTCGTGCACTGTGCCCAGCAGGTGGGTTGCCACGGTCAGATTTGCCGGCAGCAGCACGCCGGTGACGCTGCCGCCCCCCCAACCAGTACCTGCGATCGCGTCAACCGGCCGCCCCTCCACCCAGTCTCGCAGCCGCAGCTGCGACCACTCCGGCTCCTGGGCCAGCGTTGTCAGAAGTGGCCCGTGTACCCCTGAAACGTCCTGCCGATGAAGGCTCCACAGCAAGCTAGTGATATCTGAAAAGCCAATCAGCCATCGGGGTTCCCCCTGGGGCCACTTCCAGTCCTCTAACAGCCGAGTACCGCCAAAACCACCCCGGGCGCAGAGAATTCCCCGGCAGGTCGGATCATCAAGAGCCGCGCGGAGCTGTTGCCGACGCTGATCATCACTACCGGCCAAATAGCCCCAGCGCTCATCAAACCCGTCACAGACTTCGACCCGATAGCCCCACGAGCGCCAAACCTCAATCCCCTGCTCAAAGGCGCTGAGCTCTCGCAGAGCGCCGCTGGGGGCGACAACCCGCAGTAAATCGCCCGGCTGGAGAGGTCGGGGAAGCCGTCTAGAGGACAGCAATTTTGATCCGATCATATAGGTGTCGAGCCAGGGAACGAGACAGCGCAATCCGTTGGGCTAAAATCCTAAGCCGCCCCGAGCAGGCTAGCCAACAGCGCTTTCTGCGCGTGCATCCGATTCTCCGCCTGGTCCCACACTTTGGAGTGGGGGCCTTCAAGCACCGCTGCCGTGATTTCTTCTTCCCGATGGGCCGGTAAACAGTGCAGTACAATGGCGTCAGGATCGGCCAGGGAAACGAGGTGCTCGTTGATCTGGTAAGGCTGAAACACTGGAATTCTTTGGGCCGCTAGATCTTCCTGTCCCATGCTGGCCCACACATCGGTGTAGAGAATGTGTGCCCCTTTGGCGGCAGCTTCAGCATCTTCTGTGATCCAGACCTCAGATCGATCGGCCGCTAGCGCTTTTGCTTTATCTACAATAGCCGGGCTGGGACTGTAGTCTGCAGGCGCGGCTACTCGCACATTCATGCCGACTAGGGCGCAGCCCAGCAGCAGCGAGTGAGCAACGTTATTGCCGTCTCCTACATAGGTCAGGGTCAGTCCCTGACAGGTGCCGAAAGCTTCTTGCGCCGTCATTAGATCCGCCAAAATCTGGCAGGGATGTTCCTCATCGGTCAGCGCGTTGATGACCGGGATCTCCGCGTAGTCGGCAAACTCCTCGACCTCCGCCTGATCGTAGGTGCGAATTGCCACGACATCGAGATAGCGATCCAGCACGCGGGCAGTATCGCAGGTTGGCTCGCCCCGACCAACTTGAGTGACGCTCACGTTGAGATCGAGCGTCTGGCCCCCCAGCTGATACATAGCAACCGAAAAGCTGACGCGGGTGCGGGTCGATGCTTTGTGAAAAATCAGTCCCAGCGTCTTTCGGGGGCACTGCACCTGGGCCTGGCCCGACTTGAGCTGACTTGCCAAATCAAGGATGCCCAGGACCTCGTCTGCCGAGAGATCAGCCAGGCTCAATAGATCTCGCCCTTGGAGAGACTGCATGGGGTTCTTGAGGTTGCTAGGGGAAAATAAAACCCTATCAGATTTTTTGAGCTGCCGATCTGATCGCTGATAACCAGTTGGCCAAAGACCAGAAGCAAAATTTGTCTCGACTTTGAGTCGGGCCAAAAGAGCTGTTGCGGCTCATCCTCCGTTATGGCCCTGGTGAATTAAAACGATGGCTGCGGCTAGCTGTGCAGCGATGTGCAGCTGAGCTGATAGCCGGATTCTAGTCTGGCCAAAGCTCTGGTTGAGTAAGGGCCATCAGCCGCTAGATTTTCCAGGGGCTGTTCATAGCAGGCCTAATTTTGGCCAAACTGCTTAGGAACTTCAAATATCTATTGACAAGCTGAGCATCTTTGCTACAGTCATGGTTGCTATTAGCAACATTGGCAAAAGTTGCCCTTAGCCAGAGGCAATTTTTTGCTGAAGAATTACTATAGGTTCACCCAGGCAGCTTCGCCTACCTGACATCGCTAGCAGATGCTCATTTACAGCAGGCTGGCAGGGACTACAGAGCCGCAGGCAGGTTTACAAAAAGCTGTTTTCTACAGCAGCTGCTTCCTTCAAAGATCCCCCCCCAATTAAAACTGCAAACCTCACAAAATCACGGGTGCTCTCCGCCCTTACTGTATTTAATATCTAGGCACGAACTCAGGCACGAATATGGTCAACGCGGCATACAGTGCGCCAATTTATCCCGCACCGCCCTCTCCACCTTCCATCCAGGAAATGGCGGCAGCTGGGCACTTTCGGGCTATTGCCTTTTGGCTCAATGAGCCACTGGCCCCCCAAGGGATATTTGTGCAGGTGCAGCCCGCTGACCAGCCGGGATGTCTAAGGCTTCTGGTGGAGTTTGAGCAGACACCCCTGAGAGAGCGGCTGACTCGCTTTCTCTGTCACCGCGTTTGGCAGCTCAACTCACCTCTAATTGAGGGAATTCACATTATCGCTCGCCCGGCGGGTCGCCGTCGGGTGCTCTGGCAGCAGCGCATTCGGGTCGTCACGCCGGCTTTGCGTCAGCGCCGCCAGGCTGGGGCAACGGCAGCTATCAGAGAAACCTCTCCTCTGCCGCCCCGACTCCAGACCCAGCCTCCTGCTGCCCGACAAACTGGGCCGTCCGGGAAGACCAAGGCGTCGGCTAACAGCCACCTCAAAACCCTACGAGCGCTGGTGCTGACCGGTTCTGCGGTAGCAGCTTTTGTATTCGGCTGTTTGGTAGAGGTAATTTTGGCGGGCTCAACCCCTGTGCTGCCGATCTTTTCCAGCAGTCGCCCAGAGGTTGAGCAGGTTGATGATGGTCTGGCAGCGGGACGGCCCGGTGCGGATCAGGCTGCACTGCGGGAGAGCGGTACAGCTGCTTCTGGAGCATCAGCAGCCCCAGTGAGCTATGAAGGCCCACAGGCGGTAGGGGTCGTGGCGACAGCGGGAGCAGCGTCTCAAGTGCGATCGCCCATTGTCGATGCGGCTGTAGAACCGGTAGCCGTCATTCAGCACCCTGCAGTGGCCTCGCCGAACCCCTCGGAGGTGACGCTGCTCTTCGGGGGCGACATTTCCCTGGATAACGTTTCCTACGACGAGGCTGGAGAAGCAGAGCAGCTCTTTGCTGGCTTGAAGGACTACCAGCAGGCCGATCTGGCCATGGTCAACCTCGGTTCTCCCCTAGCAAGCGCTGCTACATCTCTACAGGAGGAATTTCACCAGCGCTCCCGGCTAGACGCAGTTGATGTGCTGAAGGCCGGAGGCGTGGACATCGTCAATCTGACGAACGAAAGCACCATGGAGTTTGGTGGGGAAGGCCTGTCAGAAACTCTGGAAACGCTTGATCGGGGTGGCTTCTATCGCTTAGGCGCGGGCCGCAATGAGTTAGAAGCTCGCCGCCCTGAGGTGATTGACGTCAAGGGTAAACGGATTGCCTACTTGAGCTATGCCCAAGGTGGCGACAGTGCGGCCCACGGCGAGCGTCCCGGGATCAATGCTCAGGGCTTAATGGGAATCACGGAAGATATCCGGGCGCTGCGGGACGAGGTTGACTGGATCGTGGTTAACTACCGGTGGCAGACCGATATTCCACAGGTTCCCGCTGATTGGCAGACCAACCTGGCGCGCCTAGCTATTGATCAGGGCGCTGACTTAGTGGTGGGCTATCACCCTCAGACCTTGCAGGGGGCTGAGATTTACAAGGGGCGGCCGATTGCCTACTCCCTCGGCGACTTTGTGTTCCAACGCCCTACAGCAGAAGATGCTGAGCAAGCTTCTCCCCAGGATCAGGATACGGCTATTTTGAAGGTGTCGCTGCGCAATCAGCAGATGAAGGTGGAGCTCGTGCCTGTGCAGGTCCGCGACGCGCGTCCTGCGGTGGCAACGGGACGGGAGGCTAGCACGATTCTCCGCCGTCTTGAGCAGGCTTCCGCGAGCTTTGAGCGACCCATGAAATCGTCAGCGGTGCTGGAGCTGAAGGGCGGCCCGACCATTGTGGATCCGCCAACTGATCCAAATTCCTCCTTTGTTGCGCCTCAGCCTCTGGATGCGGCCCCTAGGACCATTGAGCCGCAAGAGAACACGCCGCAGTCGCCAGAGAGTTTGCAGGAAGAGGCTCCAGCCGGCGACACAGTAGATTCAGCGACTCCTGAGTCGTCTGGCGAACTCGAGATCCCCTTACCTGCCGGAGCTGATTTGGAGGATTGGGGACCAAAAGGTAACCGCAACGAGCCGCAGTTTGCTCCCATTCCTCAATCCCCTGTGGAGCGTTCCGCTGAAGAAATGCCTGAACTGCCTCCTGGGGAAGGTTCAGAACTAGGCGGTTCAGGCTTTGGTGGTTCAGAGCTAGAAGGCATAGAGCAGGGCATAGAGCTAGAGGATTCAG
>DATNQE010000588.1:0-3843 GCA_036702895.1 Trichocoleus sp.
CACGACGACGTCGTTGATGGGTCGAGCCCCCGCCAGAGACTCCAGCGGATCCACCATACGCCAATGATTCAGCCGGATTGGGTGAATTAGCCCCTGGCGGTAGGAATACTCTGTCTCAGCACTAAAATGAATGTCGCGAATTACTCGCCGCAGCCGGTCGGTAACGGCAGGACTGTGGGCCCAACGCAGCGGCACTACCTGGCCGACGTGATCAGCATATTCAGGCGGCGCGTGGTGAATTTCAAACAGCACTCCGCCTACCTGACGGCGCTTCTCGCGGGCTGGCAGAATTAGCCGCCCCACCCAATCTCCTAGTGGCCGATACAGGGTCGAATCAACCTGCTGATGCAGTGGGTAGTACGAGAGCTGGTTAAAGGGGGCAACCTGATAGCGATAGTAGTTCCCCGGCGTTTCTAAGTTGAGACGACGCGCCTCTAGCAGCTGGCGCATATCCCCATCTAAAATCTCTAGGGTTAGATCCAGAGTCTGCTGTAGATGGCTGCGGCCGCTGGGCAAAAACGCCTCCGGGTCCATAATGCCGCCGGGGTTTTGGTGACCTACTGGCCCCAGGTTGATAAAGCTAATGCGGCCCTTTTTCTTAGCCCGATTCCAGTAGGAGAGCACCGACAGGCGCCAGCGGCGGGGAAAGAAGATAGGGCCAAGCCGCTCTACTACATCTTTCTCGCCCACCAGGTGATAGAGCTGCTCAACCTCCAACGCCCGAACGCTGCCGCTGATGACGCCGCCCAGGGAGATGACTTCAATCGGCGTTCTGAGTGCACGCTTGAGAAAGGGCAGCGCCCCCATGGCGATCTGACCGCCACCGCTGTAGCCAATCAGCGTTACGGGAACACCGCCGGTCGGCGGGTAACCGTCCTCTATGAGGTTGCTGTAGATCTGCTGGGCGATGCCCCGGTTAAAAATTGGCCCATAGCGCAGGTCAGCCGAGACTGTGACGACCAGAACGTTGCGCATATTGACAATGAGCGCCAACAGCCAGCCCCCCAACCGCCAATCCTTAAATTGATCGGCTAACCGCCAGAAAAAGGCCAGAGGACGATTTTGGGTCAGCGCCCGATTCAGCACTGAGTAGGACATTAACCCTTTGACCAGCAAGATGTCGGGGGGCAGCATCTGTTCCAGCTTCTCCAGGAAGTGGGCTACAGCAGGCTGATAGTCCGAATCAGTCTGTCCGATACCGTCTAGGTAGACCACGTAGCGGTGGCGAGGCATATGGGTTGGGTGATGGCCATGGTTCTCAGGGTCTTCCGGTGAACCAACGGTCTGAATATCGTCCCCATACCAGCCAGCCCACCAGCCTAGAGCCTCTATAGGGGCCAGCAGCAGCCCGATCACCAGAGCGACCAGGCTGATCCACAGCAAGTCAAAGAGTAGGGAAATCAGTGGGTCAGCCTCGGAGTACCAACCTGTTAGCAGGTTCCGCAGGGGGTCAAGCGCAACCGTTACCAGCGCCGCTAACGCCGCCAGTCCCACCAGCTGAAGTGCCCGCAGCAGCCGTTGAGTTGTGCGTCGAGTCGTCCCCGACGAATGTCCCTGCTGCGGGTTCCAATGAGTTCGCCAAAATCCATCGTCGGCGTCTTCTGCGGTATGGGCTCCAGGTTCTTCCCTTCCGGTTGCCGCGGCAATGCTGCTAGCGGGCAGCGGCGCCGTCCCGTCGATCCCCACTGGCGCAGCCTCGGTGACGGCCTCAGCTTGGGGGGGCGCCTGGTTCATAGCGGGAAAGGCGCCGTAAATAAGCTCTCTAACCGCTTCTTGGTCCCGCACAATTTTTACACCGGCGGCCTTGTTTACCAACCACTGACCCAGGTTGGCAATAGGTTGACCTACGGTTTGCTGCACCACTACCAGCACGACCCAACCCACCAGCACATGGGCAAAGGCAGCTCGCGCCGATAGGTCAGCCAGCACCGAAAAACCCACGACCATTGCCAGCAGGTTCCACACTGCCAGCAGCCGCAAAATCGGCACCCCTAGGTACGGCATAGCGCCGAAGAAGCTGAACAATAGGGGCAAGTAGCTAAAGGCCAGCACGTCGGCCACGGTTCGCAGAGGAATCGAGGGCGAGAGAAACACTAGTCCTACGAGCCAGACGCTCAGGCCCCAGAAAATGTAGCCAAAGACAAACAGCACCGACCCCAGCAGCAGGCTGATGAGAAATCGCAGCGGCTGCACCCGGTTAACAAACAAAATGATGGCCTGGGCCACCCCTTGGGAAAGACCCGCCAACAACACGATGATGAGGCCTACAGCATCGGCATCGGCATGGGTTAAGTTACTCAAAGCCTGGAATGCCTCTGGCCTGAGGAGCAAAATACCGCCCAAAATGTCCCAAATCGTAGAAAATGCTGCCTCAGTCATGCTGCCAATTCTCTGTCTGCGTTTTATTTTGCCAGGACTTGAGCGATCGCTCCTCTATCCGACGCGCAGTTACTGTAGGGACCGCAGGTTTCACCCACTTATCAGGACAGAACTAGACTGTGTAGACGCAGCCAACCTGTTCGGAGATCCTTCCTACCCAAGGATTGTTACGCACTGTCGCTGCCAGCTCCCCAGGTTCAGTGTTTTGAAGCATGCAACGGTCGTTAGCACAGCTGTTTCGAAAAGAACAAACCAGCCTTTGAGAGCGATCGCATCTCACCCAATACCGCCTACAGAATTAGAAACTCCAATCAAAAGCCTCTATTTCCCAAAGCTATTTCGCTTCAACGCCAGTCACAAAGGGGCTAACCCGCTTCCACCGACGAAGCTGCCGCTGTGGGCGGATGCTGCTCCAGTACCTTAGCCAGGTACTTGCCTGTGTAGGAGCGAGGGTTCTGAGCCACTACCTCAGGGGTCCCCTCGGCAATAATTTCGCCCCCGCGGTTACCGCCCTCCGGCCCCAGGTCCACAACCCAGTCGGCGCAGCGGATAACGTCCAGGTTGTGCTCAATCATGAGGACCGAGTTGCCCCGGTCTACGAGCCGCTGGACTACGTCTAGCAGCTTATGGACATCGTAGAAAGAAAGTCCTGTGGTGGGTTCGTCAATGAGATAAAGGGTTTTGCCGGTAGAGCGTCGAGCCAGTTCCGAGGCTAGCTTCATGCGCTGAGCCTCGCCGCCTGACAAGGTCGGCGCCGTTTGGCCAAGACGAATATAGCCCAGCCCCACGTCCACCATGGTCTGCAAACGGCTGGCCGCCTGGGGAATGTTTTGGAAGAACTCGGCCCCTTCTTCAGCCGTCATGTTGAGGACATCGGCAATGTTCTTACCCTTGTACTTCACCTGCAGAGTCTCCCGGTTGTAGCGGGCGCCCTTACAGACCTCGCACTGCACATACACGTCGGGCAGAAAGTTCATCTCAATCACGTTTACCCCCTGCCCGCCGCAGGCTTCGCAGCGCCCACCTTTGACGTTGAAGGAGAACTGCCCCGCCTTGTAACCTCTAGCCTTAGCCTCGATGGTCTCAGTAAACAAATTGCGGATGACGTCAAACACCCCGGTGTAGGTAGCGGGGTTGGAGCGGGGGGTGCGGCCAATGGGCGACTGATCGATCACAATCACCTTGTCTAGGGCATTGAGACCAGTCAGCTCGTCCATCTCGCGGGGAAAAGGCACCTTGGAGCCAAAGTGGTGCTGCAGGGCAGGATAGATGAGCTCGTTGACGAGGGTTGATTTGCCCGAGCCCGAAACACCCGTGATGCACACCAGCTTGCCCAATGGAATTTCAACGTCCAGATGCTTCAGGTTGTTACGGCGGACGTTCAAAGCTCTTAGGCTACGGCCATTGCCCTGGCGACGGTCGACTGGGGTAGCAATGGCGCTGCGGCCAGACAGGTACGCCCCC
>DATNQE010000596.1:0-6223 GCA_036702895.1 Trichocoleus sp.
GAGCTGCCCCGCCGGCACGTTGGCAAAAAAGAAATCAATGTTGTTTAGGTTGATAGCCGCGCTGCCGCCAAAGACGTTTACAAAGTCGTCTCGGCTGATAATCTGCCTGGGTTCGTTGCCAGGGCCGCCCGTAGCGCCCCCCAGATAATAGACCCGGTTAAACGATGCGATCGCGGTGGGCACAGGTCCGGCCGCGTCTTGGTAGACGTAAACGCCGGGCGCTGTTTGGGCTGAGGGATTGAGCGTTACTGGCATGGGCGGATCCTTAAGCTGATCGCCCCTATCGTTCCCTGCCTTTTAGAGCGGCCTGAACTGCCGAGCTATAGTGGCCTTCTGAGCTAAGCGGTTCATAGCAGGCCGTCAACACATATTTCCAAAACGTGCGCATTGCAGCCCGCTCTCTGCCACGCTGCCGGCGCTTTGCCCTTTTGCTAATCATTGGACACATCAAAATCCAGCTCCTGATCTAACACCTCATCCGCTAGGTCGTCCACCTTAGCCCGGTGCAACCCGAGGCGCAGCACCTGCCAGTCAAACACGGGTGGAATCTGGCCGCCGCTGATGTCGCTCCGGTAGGTGATGGGCAGCAGCCAGTTGCTGGTATAGGTGTAAACCGCCTCATCCAGGCCGCTAAATGCGTCTGACTGCAGATACATGGGGTCAATCTTGAAAGCTTCAGGAGCCGTAGGCGCGGCAGGGGCAAACCCTGAAAGCGCCGCCAGCACAGCGTCTAAAACGCTGTAAACCCCAACGTGATCCACTAAGTTGACATACTCGCACTGGATGACCCATTCGATGGCGCCCTGCTGCGTGAAGTCGCGGCGGATGGCGTCAACAAACTCAGGCTCTTGAAACCGCCGCCGCCGCAGGCCTACTAAAACTTGGGTCTGGTAGACTGGCGCGGCCCATTCCTCGGGGTTCGCTGGGAACGGGAAAACGGGCACATCCAAAGGCCTCAAAACTGAGTCTAGGCGTTCAATAATGGCTGTCTCAAGTTCTGCCAGCACGTTGGCCTAGCTCCATTTGCTTGGGATAAAGCCGGAAGGCACAAACGTCCTGTTGCCACTCCACAGGCCGCCTAGGTCCGGCGCTGGCGCCTGCGGAATTCCGTCAATGATGCCCAGGCTAAAAATCACATCCCGCACAGCATTGCGCCATGCTTCGCGGATACGTGGCGGCAGGGTTAGCCAATAGGCTGCGGGCTCGGCCTGAAGGGTTTGAGGGTTGGGCACGTTGCCAAAGGCAAAATGCGCGTGCTGGGCCAGCCGGTCTATTGCGATCTCGTCTTCCATAGCCACATAGCCAAAATTGAGGTGCTCCCCAGGGCTGGTAAACCGGCCTTCAGCTTGGGCTTTTGCAACTTCATCAGCTGTTAGCAGAGCGCTGCAGACATTAATCATTAGTAGCTGCGCATCGAATTCATGGTGAAAATTCGGGGCGTTGCAATGATGACGGGGGTATCGGTGCTGGGCAGTTCTTCCCCGGATACCAGCACCCCTAAGCTCGCCACGCCCTTGGCTACATCCTTAAGCCATGCGATCACATCCTCGTACCGCTGGCGGTAATCCTCCGGCGGGCGGTTTTTCACCAGCCGATACCGGGCGATGTCGAGGCAGGCCCCCTTAAGCCGCCTGGGTGGGTCGCGCATCAAATCGGCGATTTTGTAGCCCTGCTGAATGTAGCTGTTGATCTCATCGGTAGCGTCGTCCAATGCCACCTGTAGGCGCTCTAGGTTGGGCTCTGTTGCGCCAGGGCTATCGATCTGGGTGGCTCGCAAGGCCTCAACCGCGCCAAAGGTATCAATGAAATTTTGGGGCGTGGCGTAGCTGGTCATTAATTTGACTCCTTGGGTGACTTCCTCGGCCTGCTCCTCCCCTCCGGCGCTGGGGGTTCTTCGGAAGTGGCGGGGCCGCCTGCCGCTCCAATGGTGCCTTCTAGCGGGCCCTCTATCTGGGGTGGCTCTAGCGCCAGCAGCCCGGCGGCCTGTTCTTCCGTAAGCCTAACTAAATCGCCAGGGCCATAAGTAGCCCCGCCTTGGGAAACGCTGCCAGCAATCACTTTGTAAGGTCGCATGGTTCTGCCCATCGCTATGGGGGTAGCGTTCCCAATAAAAAACCCGCCCCCCGGCGGGTTTGGTTCATTAAGGAGGTATCCATAGACGAAATGCGGGGAACTACCCCAGCAACTTGACGAAAATATTAGCCAGCATCCGAGACATTAAACCTAAAACAAAACCCCAGGGAGCACGCTGGGGTTTTTGACGTTAGAGCATGGTCGACTCCTTCTGATGCGTGCAATTGCGATCGCATGGTCAGGCGCTCAGGCAACTAGCTGCGCTGTACCTCGGCTATCCGTCGATTAAGAATTTCCCGCAGGCCCTTGCGGGTTTCAACGCCGAGCCAACGCCGCAAAACCTCCAATTCGTCGCAGGCGTTGATCATGTCTTCGGCCTGCTCAACATTCAGTTTGTCTAGCTTTTCGGGGTAGGCAGGTTTGCCTGGGACCGCTGCGATCGCAGCCCCTGACTCCACAATTTCAATAGCGCCAAGCACCGCATACCGGGCAAAGTCGGGGTGTTTGGTCAGTTTGGCTATGTCGGCAGGCCCCAAAAAGTTCTTTGGGCCTGCCCGCAGGGTTAGACCATCGAACGACAGGCGGGCGTTTCTGCCCATTGGGGGCACTGTGCGCGATGGCTTAAAAATTACGGTTGTGGTTTCTTCCATCTACGCTAAAACCGCCTTAGTAACGTCGATATAACGCATCCCCAGCGGTTGGTGAACCATCGTTGGGGTAACGCAGCTAAAGAACGGAAACACCTTACGGGCGTCTTTGGTAGAAACATAATCGGGCGGCATCATCTGGATGGGCTCGATCATGCGTTCTACTGTGTCTCGCTCGCGCACGTACAGGGTAATTCGGTCTTTGTTGGTGCCTGCAGCCTGCACGCCGTTGGCTTCTAGTCGGGCGCTTTCCGATTCCTGGTTTTTGCGAATGACAAAAGGTATCTCATCCTCGCGTAAGGCGTTCTCAATGAAGTCCTTTAACGTGGTTGCCCCATCGGTCATGCGGGTGCCAATGAGCTTGAAATACAATCCGGTGCTGACCAAACAGCCAGCTGGAAAGCCCACGTTGTTAGAGCCCAAATAGAAATCTCGAACGATAGCAACAAAAAATTGAAACAGTTCATCCGGGACGGTTCCAGCGTCGTAAGGATTGAATGAGCTGTTATCTAGGGAAACGTTGGGGTTATTCAAAAACCCCGTGATGCCAAACCGCCGGTCCCCAAATGCGGCAATTCGGCTGCGGCGCTCAGAGATAGAACGGGTAACTAACCCTTCCCGTCGCGTGTTGAGCTGGGCTGTGCGGCCTGCAAAGTTCATTGCCCGTTCCTGCTGGAACGTGTAAGACATAGCGCTGGCAATCATCAGCACTTTGTAAGCGTCTTCCCCCACGTCCAAATCGACAATGGGGATATCAAAGGCGCCATCTCCCAGCACGTCAGCATCGCCGATTCCATCTACCGTTTCGGCTACCAGCTCCTGTACCCCTGCTGCCAGCGTGGCGTCAGTAGGTACAATCGTCCCATCGTCGAACGGCAAATCTCGATAGCGCTTCTGAATCATTCCAGGCAGGCGCTGCTGCAAATAGCGATATAAATTAGTTCCGCCAGTAGCCATTTAGTTTGCTTCCCCTCCTACGCCAGGTTGATCGAAACGGGTACAACTTCATCCTGAGCCCCGAACCCTAAGAACCGAGCGCCAGGAATTTGGATCGCGTTTACGGCCCCTGCCTGGAAAGTGCCCACTAGGATGCCTTCAGATGCGGTGTGCACTACATAAACCGGGCTGGCGGGGGTCACAGGGCCAGCCAATCGCACACCGATGACGCCGCGCACTAGGTAGGAAACGGTGTAATCGATGGGGTAAGCCATCGTGCCGTCTTCCATGAGGGACGCACCTTCAACCACCCCAGGGGCGCCGCTGCGTCTTTCAATGATGTCTGTGGCAACAGCAATGCCCACAATGGCATTACCTGCGCCCGTTAGGTTGACTAGATCTAGGCGGTCACTGGTGCGGCCGCTGCTGACATTCCCTTTTGTCACGGCCCGCCCAAACGGGATCAGCGCGGCTGCTTCGGCGTTGTAGCCAGTACGGACGATGACATCCTCCGTGTACTTAATCTGGCCTTCATGGACGGTATCGCCATCTAGCAGATCGGCGTTGCTCAGAATAACCATTACTTCTCACCTCCGGCGTTTTCGTAGGCGGATGCGATCGCAGCTCGGGCCGCGTCGATTTTCTCCTGAAGGTTCAGGGGGTTGCCGGGGTCGGTGCCCTCTTTGCCAAGCTCCTGAAACTCCACCTGGCTGGGCATCAGCTTGACTAGCCCCTTAAAAAAGGCCAGCTGCTTGCCATCTAGGGAGGCCATAAAATCAACGACATCCATTTCGGCGGTGTTGCCCTCACCGAAATCGAGTGTCTGCTTTTGACCCATGGCAGGGGTGAGACGGTCTGCATAGTTCTCACAAAACTGCACAATGCTGTCTAGGCGAGCGGCTTTTAGCTCTGCCTCCAAAGCTGCCCGCTCCGCCTTAATTTGGTTTAGTTCATCCATATTTGCAGCCTCACGGGCTTCCTGGTCGGCTATAGCGTTCCCATGCTCATTGAGGTTGGCAGGGGCAGCCCTCCAAACAGCACCAGATTTTGGGTTGTTGCCAATTCTTTGCCGAACAAAATCGCTCCTACTCAGCTGATCTCTAGGTTCTTTAGCATCGCCAATCAGGTCAATAACCCCTTCTTTTGACGCTTGCCACATAAAATCATCAAACTGCTTTCGTCCTAGCCGTGTGCCCATAGCTTGGCGAATTACAGCCGTATTGATTATGTTGTCAGGCCCCAAATTGTTGCCAATTAGATCGGCTCTTACCCCTTGCAGGACAGACTTGAAATCATCAAAACTGCTAATTGCAGGCCCAGTGCGGTGACGAGCAGCGGCCCCCAAGTCTTCTAATGGTTGCACCTTGCGAGCATGGTCATAACGGCGCAGCAAATTCTCTGCGGCGGTTCTGGCCTTAGCCCCTTCGTCCTTTGAATAAGCGCCATTCAGGCCGCTTAAGCGCTCTCCGATGAGCGTACCTTCAAACGATTTCAGGTTTTCTGCTGGAATTTCCAGCCTGTAAGCACCTAACGGCGTGCGCTTAAGCACATCGTCTACTGTCAGGTCTGGAGCAGTGGGCTTTTCAGCGGCGGGTTTTGCTGCCCCTTTCGTTTTTGCTTTGCCAGACTTTTTGGTGTTCTTTTTAAGCCATTCAGCAGCAGTTTTGTGTTGCCCTTCTAACGGCTTCAGGCAGTTCCGGGTTTTGCTGATACAGCTATTGCCGCAGGGAAATCCTTTTTTACACTGCTTAGCTTTGGTTTTTGGGGCTGCAAAATTAAATTGATGCCCCGGTGGCTTTTCGTACACAACAGCCCGCAGCTCATCAATCTGCCGCATGAGCATTTCTGTGGGGTCGTCATAGCGCAGCGCTGCGATCGCTTCATCCGGCACAATCTGATCGGCCACTTCCCTGCCCTGGCTCTCAATAAGCCAATCCCGCAGGCTGCGGATAATGCGCTCAATGCTGGTAATGCCAAAGGCAAAATCGAGCGTGCCGGCCTCGCCAGCATCAACGCCGAATTCATCAAAGTCCAGGGCCCAGTCACCATCGGCAGCAGCCAGCTCCTGTAAGCTGAGCGGGGCCAGCCCCTTAATGGCAGGCGGGTTTGTGCCTAATCCCGCAATATGCCGCAATGCCCATTTCCCTGGGTAGGGGTTTGCTGGGCTGGTGGGGGTGTAAAGGCTGGGGCTGATGCCCATTAGTTGGCCCTCGCGCACCCACTGCACAAACTTGGGGGCAATCTTGCTAAATTGGGCTTTCACCCGGTCACCCACCATCTTTAGCCGGTCTGGGAAGCCGTAGGCTAGTTCTGTTTCTGCTAAGTCAGCATCGCCACGGCCGCCCGTGTTATGCGAAACAATCAACGGAGCCTTAAAGGTTTCAGCGTTATAGGTGTCTACTACCTCCTGCAGCCGTTCTGCGGTTAGGTCTACTTCCACCCCGTTAGCGCTGACAACCTTCCCGGTTCTCAGAATTTCAATGTCTGGCATGGCTTCAGATAGTAATTGCCCTTAGTGTTCCTTATGCAACCTGGGGAAGCTTCTACTAAGGCTTTGGCGCTCGGAT
>DATNQE010000602.1:0-4264 GCA_036702895.1 Trichocoleus sp.
CCGATTGCTGGGGCCACCCCGCTGACCGTTCCTGGCTTTGAAGATGTGGGCGTAGCGAAAATCAAGCAGGGTCTGCAGGTTGTTCACGGCAACCAGATAAACCGAGCCGCCACTGCCGCCGTTGCCGCCAGAGGGGCCTCCGGCAGGAACATACTTTTCCCGCCGAAAGGCGGCCAGGCCGTCACCTCCGTCGCCTGCTTTGACTTCAATTTCGGCCTGATCAATAAACTGCATTAGGGCTACTGTTGCTGCTGCAACTGAATAAGGGCGGTACGAATGCGATCGGCCAATCCCGGATCGCTTTGATGGGCTTCGGTAATCAGGTTGAAGCGGCGTGAGGGAAGTCCGTTGCCCTCAGCAATAGTGCGGGCCTGATTACAGTAGTTGACGGCCACCTCCCGCACTTCGTTACGCACCTGACGAGGAATGCGATTGAAGCTGCTGAGGTCACGGCAGTTCATATCGACTTGAGAAATATCGTAGTTGACCTGCTCTAGTAGGCTTCTGATTTGGTTGAGGGCCTGCACTCTGGGGCCTTCCATTTCCAAGACAGAGCTGGCATAGCTCATAACTTCGGCATCAGTAATTTGAGCCTGGGCCTGAGCCGAAGCGAAGCCCAGCGCCAAAGACTGCTCCGAAAGCTGCACAGTTACCCCCGAGAGGCCAGCACCAAGAGCTATCACGGATGCCAGTAAAAACTGATGAATGCGCTCTGTGGACGGACGGTGGCGCGAGTTGTTAAAAGTGACCATAATCTAGTGTAACGGAGTTGTAATAGCCAGGTGTGATAGTGATGGTGTGATAGAGCTTTAGATGAAGCTAAGCATGAATGAAGCTAGACATGGGAGTGTAATGCCAGATGCTGTAGAAGCCACCATTGAGCTGCCGCAGCGGACAATAATAAGCCCACCCCGGATTGTTAGTTTATATCTTCGATTTATTCTATGCGGCGTTAGTTCCTTAGCACAGCAGAATCATACCTTTAGCGGAACAGCTCACTAATCTCAATGACGGCGGTCTGCAGCGCTGCTCTCTCGTCAAGTCCCTGTTTGAGCCCAAACTCTAACTCCAGTAGGCGCTGCAGACTCTGCTGCAGTGCCCCCAGCGAGACTCCACGAACCTCTTTCTGCAAAAAGAAAACCCGCTTAGGATTGCTGACCTCGGCCGCCTGGGCAATGACTTGCTCGCTGCGCTCCCCCACCTCCTGCATCAGCCTAATCCAGAGCCACAGCCGAAACTGGCTCACCAGCGTCGCCACAATCCGCAGGGCGGGTTCACTGCGGCCCAGCAGATCGGCTACTAGCCCCAGCGCGTCATCGGTTTGGCCCTGGCGCAGGGCGGTAGCTAGCTTGAGGCTGCTTTGGGTGCTAACGGTAACCAGTTCAGTCACGGCGGCAGCCGGTACGGGTTTTGGCGGCGAGGACTGCTGCGAGTGCCAGTACAGGGCGAGCTTGGTTAATTCGCTGTGCAGGGCGCGGGTGTTGTTGCCGACAGCCTCTGCTAGCAGCTGAGCGGCGTCGGGGGTCAGCGATAAACCCAGGTCCTGGGCTGTGTCCTGCACCTGCCGCAGCAGCAGTTCGGGCTTCCAGGGCGGAATTGTAGCAAACTCACGAATTTCGCCGTGCTTCTGCAGCAGCTTAGTGAACTTGGATCGGCCATCGGGCTTGCTGCTGCTGGTGAGCAGCAGCACTGTAGTGTCGGGTAGTCGAGGCAGGGTGCGATCTAGCTCCTGCAGCACAGAGTCAGGGCAGCGCTGTCCCAGAGTCGTTTCTTGCAGCCAAACCAGCCGCTGCCCCAGGCCAAAGGGCGCGGTCATAGCCTGATTGAGCGCCTGAATTACGCCATCAGCCTGATCGCCAGGAATGCGGTCGTAGTTGAAGCTAGCCCAGTCAGCATCCAAGGTGCGATCGCGCAGAGCCGCGACAGCTTGGTTAAGCCGAAATTCATCGTCGCCCCAGTAGAAATAGGTGGGCATAGCAAACTTACAAAATTAATTATTGAAGCAGCCACGGGGCAACAGGGGCTGCTAATCCGCCTGAGATCCTGCTGAGAATCCGCCTAGAATCTTAAAGGCGTATCGTCATCCCATCCACGAAATTCATGCCTGCGTTGGCCCAGCATCCTATTCTAGAGCAGAGTTTTGCCGTCATTGACCGGGAGATCGGTCCTCACGCGTTCAGCGCCGATGCCTACGCCGTTGTGCGGCGCGTCATCCATAGCACTGCCGATTTTGAGTTTAAGCAGCTGCTCCAGTTCAGCGAGGACGCGCTGGAGCGCGGGATTCAGGCGCTCCAGCAGGGCCACCCACTGGTAGTTGATGTGGGCATGGTGCGTCAAGGCATTGCCAGTATGGTGAGGCGGACGCTGGGCAACCCCATTTTGACGGCAGTAGAGGCCGTAGAAACGGCAGAAGCGGGGCGCACCCTAACCGAAACAGGCATGCTGCGCTGCTGGGAGCAGGCTCCAGAGGCTATTTTCGTCGTCGGCAATGCCCCCACGGCACTGCTGGGGCTGTGCGATCGCATCGCCACTAGCCCCGTCAAACCGGCCCTCGTCATTGGTGCGCCAGTGGGCTTTATCGCCGTCGAAGAGGCCAAAGCTCGTCTGGCGGCGACCCCTGTGCCACAAATTCGCGCTGCTGGCCGTAAGGGCGGATCGCCAGTAGCCGCAGCTATTGTCAATGCCCTGCTGGTGCTGGCCTGGGAGCGACTATGACGAGCTCTCAGGTCGGCGCTCAGCCAGAATCCTTGACATCTCCCCAAGCAGCATCCTCCGCTATCCATGTGGTGGGGATGGGGCTAGAGGGCGCAGCGGGGCTGCCTCCGGCGCAGCTGGCCCTGATTGGGCAGGCTCATCTGCTGGTAGGCAGCGCCCGTCACCTAGGGGCGTTTTCCACGACCGCGGCTGAAGTCTGGCCGATTACAGACTTTCAGGCCACTGTAGACCAGCTGCGGCAGCGCCTAGCCGCCAATACCCCTGGCCTCATCGTTGTGCTGGCCTCTGGCGATCCCCTGTTCTTCGGGCTGGGGCGGCTGCTGCTGACAGCGCTGCCGCCAGAGCACATCACCTTTCATCCCCACGTTAGCTCGATGCAGCTAGCCTTTAGCCGGCTCAAAATGCCGTGGCAAAACGCCACCTTGGTCAGCGCTCACGGTCGCTCTACGGAAGCCCTAATGGCGGTGCTTAAGCGCGGCGACCCACTCGTTGCAGTCCTTACTGACAATACCCACACGCCCAATGCCCTGGCCCGGCTGCTGCTTGATCTAGAGCTGGCATCTCGCTACCGACTCTGGGTCTGTGAAAATTTGGGCGGTAGCGATGAGCAGAT
This sequence comes from Trichocoleus sp., assembly GCA_036702895.1. GTDB lineage: Bacteria > Cyanobacteriota > Cyanobacteriia > Phormidesmidales > Phormidesmidaceae > JACVSF01. The sequence continues at coordinate 3,329 of DATNQE010000602.1, forward strand.
TCATGCGCTCACGCCTCAAGAAGCAGCCCAGCGCTCGTTCTCACCCCTTAACGTCGTCGTTTTGCAGCGGCAACCAGTAGCAACGGCCGCCGCTGACGAAGCCATCTTGGGTTTGCCCGACGCGGCCTTCGCCAGCTTTGAAGATCGACCCGGACTAATGACCAAGCGCGAGGTGCGGCTGCTGGTGCTGGGAGAGCTGAGCCTACAGCCCGGTCAGGTGATTTGGGATATTGGTGCCGGCACGGGCTCCGTCAGCGTGGAGATTGGCCGTCTGGTGCCCGACGCCCGCGTTTATGCAGTGGAAAAAACGGCAATGGGCGCGGCTTTAGTGGAGCAGAACCGGCAGCAGTTCAATCTATCCAATATTGTTGCCATTCACGGCAGCGCCCCAGCCGCTATCGCAGACTTGCCCAGCCCCAATCGCGTCTTTATTGGCGGCAGCAGCGGTCAGCTGCACGATATTTTGGCGGTGTGCGATCGCAAAATGCAGCCGGGTAGCCGCATCGTTTTGGCCCTAGCGACCCTAGAGCACCTTAACCAGGTGATGCAGTGGGTTCAGGCTGATTCAGAAACCCCCTCACGCTGGCAGGCCCAGTACCTCCAGGTGCAGCTATCGCGCGCCGTCGGTATTGCCGCGCTCACCCGGTGGCAGCCCCTCAACCCGGTCACGCTGGTCACCCTCAAACGGCACTAGGGTCTGCCCTCTGAAATAACCGTTAGGCGAATACCCATAGCCCGACGGCGGTAGCTAGCAGCAGAGCCACATCTAACGCCCCGGTCAACGGTTGGTCAGCCCGTCCGGCTAGCCAGCGAGGGGCCATTTCCGAAGGAGCAACCCACTGCCCCAGGTCCAGGAATGCCAGGGTGAAAATCCATCCCGCATGAAGCCCGATGGGCAGACCCAGCCGACCGCTGTCGGCCCATCGAGCCAGAATC
>DATNQE010000693.1:0-3333 GCA_036702895.1 Trichocoleus sp.
CAGCGGCAGCAGGTAGTGCGCGGGGCGGTGGTGCTGGCGGCGGCGGGCAGGTGGTGCTGATGGCGCCCACCACCAGCACGGGCGGGGCCACCATTACGCTGTCTGCAGGCAGTGACGGGGCCGATATAGGCGGGGCGGCTATTGGCGGTGGCGCTGGCGGTGGGTTTGGCGGCGGCGGCGGCGTGCGCACCAATACTATTACCCCGGCGGCCGTTGGGCAATTGATTACTAGAAACTTTGCACCTGTAGGCTAGGCACGTAGATGTTTTATTGGATAAACGAGGGCCGCGTTAGTGGCTACAGTGACAACCAAATCCCGCCTGGGGACTGGCCCGAGAAATTTAGATTGGTTGAAGGCCCAGATTTACCCATCTCCAGCCTTTATTGGGATGGGCAAAGCGTAAAAGAGATCCCGCCAACCCCAGGACCCGATCATTTTTGGAATGGGTTGGAGTGGGAGCAAACACCACCGGCCGCAGAACCTGAACCCGTCGCCGATTGGCGGACCTTTAGCGATGCGCTCGGAGAAACACCAGAGCTGCTAGGTGCGATCGCAACCACTACCGCCCTATTTCCAGCATTAATCAGCCGTCTGAAGGATCTGGCTGCTGGACGGCCCTGGAAGGGCGCGGAGGACTCCTTAGTGAAATTATGGAATCACGCCCCGCCGACCTTAGATGAGAGTCAGCGGGGCGCGTTGGGGAAGTTAGCAGCGGCAGCAAATATACCGCTAAAAGTTGCTAAGGACAATTTACTGGAATCTGTTGGGATCAGCTGAGCTTAATTGCTGCTCAGCGCCGCATTTGCAGCCCCATCTAATGCGCAGATCATTGCCTGGCATAGCTCGGTTAGCGTCGGTTTTTCGTAGCGCTGGCCGCGCATCTCTGCAAAGTAGAAGCCCAGCGCGTGCTGATGGATTTCAACGCCAATCGCACCAAAGATTTTGTTGGCTCCGATCAGTGTGACGGCTCGGTTGCTTGATTTAGTCGCTGCAGTCATGGGGTGTTACTCCTGTATTAATTTGGCGGCGGGAAATTTGCGTGATAGCTGGGCCAATAGCTCAGGGCCTGCAGCCTGGCAGATTTTGCCCCTAATGTCCTGCCATGGGGGCCCGCTGAGCTTATCGCGGCCCAACAGCTTAGCCACTGCGGCCCGCATTCCTGTGCCGGGCGGAACTTCCTGATCGTCTGCCAGGCGCTGGGCAACTTGATGCCAATCCGGATCGGTGGATGCCGGCGGCGGTGCTGGCTCAGGCTCAGGCTCAGCAGCGGCAGAAGGGGCAGGATTAACCACGGACGGAGTTGCGATCGCAGCAGTGGCCGCCACCGGCTGACCGGGCCGCAGCAGATCGGGCGGCTCCTCCTGATCCAGGTAATAGAGCGGGCAGCGCTCCACCTCTTTGGTTTCGAGCGGCGATAGTGGCACCTGGGAAAGGGTTGGGCCTTTGTCCTCCCAGAGCTGCCAATAGCCATCCAGGCTTAAAATCCCCTGCTCCTGATCCGAGGTGAACTTATGCCCGGTCAGCTTGGTGAAAGCAGCAATCATCGTTGCCTTCTTACGCTTGCCGCAGGTGATGATCGAGAAATTTTTAAGCAAATCCTCGTCAATTCCCAGCGGGCCAGCGTTGCCCGTTTGGCTCAGCAGCCCCGAGAACGCACCCACGGCAGCGCCAGCGGTGACCGCTTCAATGACAAAGCCTTTCAACCGTTCACCCAGAGTTTTAGCCCCTTTGAGTTTCAGGGCCTGGATGATGCCCACGGCTTCGTCAATAACGAACCATTCCCGCGCTTTGTCGCTGCCATCTAGGTGGAGCTGCAGCGCGGCTTCCCACTGATACAGCAGCCAGCGCATTTGATTGGGTAGATCGCGCCCTCCCACGCGGTAGGCATTCCAGTGAGCTGGCACCCTGTCTGTTGCTTTTGAGGTCACATACCAAACCCGATCCTCTGGCCCTATTAGGAATTTGAGCGTCTCGGATTTACCCTCACGGGTTCTACCGATCAGCAATAGATGGGGCGCGGCGTCATCGAGGCGGCAGGGGGCCACCGCCAGCGGCTGCGGCTCATTCGTTGATTTTGTGGAACTGGCCGCCTTGGTAGAGGTAGTAACCATCGGGGCGGACGGCATAGAACTGGCCGCCCCGGATGAAGTATTCACCGTCTGGCGGGGCGATGTTTGGGTTGTCTGCTGTTGCGCTGCTGGTTGTTGCTGTGCCCCCGCTGCTGGGGGCAGCGCTTTTCCCGGTTGCGGGCCCCTCCCTTGCTGCAACGATGGAAATCCGAGCTCAGGGACACCCCGCGCCATGCCTGCGGCGATAATGTCTCGAATAGGCGTATCTAGCCCCAGTTGCTGCACACGGGCCAGCTTGTCAGGCTCTACAAACTCCTGCCAGTCGTCAGGATTCTGCACGCTGGCGCCATATTCGTCAGTAAAAGCCTGATGGCTTGCGATCGCACGCCTGACGCCCAGGAAAGCAGGCACTAGAGCCGCTAGGGCGGCCAGCGGGTGAATTGCCATCAGGGTGGCGCCAAAAAAGCTATGGATTCCAAAGCTTGCCAGAGCACCTTGAAGGATGGGCCCGGTATAGCGCACCTGCTGGGCTAGGGTGTTTTCGTGGCTGGCTCGCATTAGGTCAGCCACGGTGGGGGAATAGACAGGGGCCTGAAAGTCTTGGTCTGCTGTAGTCATAACTAAGCCACCCTAGCGGTTTTGATTCTGCCGTCCCGAATTGCCGAGATGAGAATTTTCGGCGTAAAAAATACGGTGGTCAGCAGCATAAACAGGTTGAACAGGTTGAAATCGAGAAATCCCAAGGGGGCGATCAAAAGTTGAAGCGGCGGGGCGCTAAAGGGATACCAGGCAGGCCCTGAAATCATCAGGTCAACAGCAAAGGCTAGGGCCTGCGCCTGCTTAGCTCGCACAATTTCAACCGGGTTGGCCGTTACTAATTCGTCTTCGGCATCCTGCGCCAGCAATGCCGCATGAAACCGGCTACGGCCGCCCAGCGCCAGCCTGTCGGCGTTTATGTCGGGGCTCTCACAACCCATCGTTTGAATTTCGGGGGCCGCTTCAAACCACTGGCAAAGGGTGAAGCCCACCACCGCGATCGCACCTCCGAGCATAGAGGCTAAGAAGCCCAGCCAGCCAGGCAGAAGCCCGGCGGCAAACGCTGAAATAACCTCTCCCCAGGCGCGAAAGTTTGCCAAAAAGATAAAACTCAAGACGGCCAGCTTTCCAAATTTGCTAGGGGTCATGGGCGTTATTAGCAGCCCGAGAATACGCCCCACCTGGCCGATGCCGTTCTGAAAAGTCTGAAGTATTTTCATGGGAACA
>DATNQE010000610.1:0-3878 GCA_036702895.1 Trichocoleus sp.
AACTCGTCGGTGAGAGTGCGATCGCGATGCATCAGCTGAGTAAATCCAAGGATGGCGTTGAGGGGGGTACGCAGCTCGTGGCTCATTTTAGCGAGGAACTGACTCTTAGCCCGGCTGGCAATGGCAGCCCGCTCCGCCGCCAGCTCTAGGGCCGCCTGGGAAAATTCCAGCACCGCCATCATCAGCGTGTTGCGCATTTCCCTGGCAGCTTCGATTTCGGCAGGCTGCCAGGGAAACGATTTGCCCCGCACAATTTCCTGCCACAGCTTAAAGGACTGACGCGGGCAGAGCCGCAGCTCGCCCTCTGGATTGACGGTGACGGCGTCGCTGAGCTTACCGGCCCAGTTTACTGTCTGCACCTGCTCTGGCCGGAACCAGAGCAAATGGTAGGACTGCCGCTGGGGTTGGCGCACCAAGATGGAGATGGCCAACAGGCCGCTGGCTTGAGGATAGAGCTGCTCGGCGTGGGGGTAGAGCCGGACCAAGCAGTCGGTAAACACCAGCTGCTCAGGCTCATCCTGCCGCAAGAGCCACTCAACCAAAGCCCAAATGGCCTCCTGAGTGGGCGTCTGACCTACAGTAGCGAGCTGATTGTCGAGGACAATAGCCATCCCCTGCGCCTGGACCAGGTTAAGCAGAGCGGGGGCATTGTCTCGTAAAACCTGCTCAATCAACCCTGGCTCCTGAACCAAGGCACCGTGCATCTGGTCTTGAATCGATTTGACCTGGGTCCGGTAGCGAACAAGCTCCTGCTCTTGTCGATGGACCAGCTCTAAGGATGCAAACTGCCCCAGAAACTCACAGGCAGTGCGAGTGGCGTGATCGATGTAGCGGGGGCTGTAGTGATGGCAGGCAACCAGTCCCCAGAGCTGCTTTTCGTCCACCAGCGAGAGGGTCATGGAGGCCGCCACGCCCATATTCTGCAGATACTGAATGTGGGGAGACGAGACGCCCCGGAGCGCGATCGCACTGAGGTCAAGCACCTCTCCCGTCAGCGGGTGCTGGGCCGGGACGATGGCAGCCGGGCTATAGTTGACGTCGGGAATTAGCCGCAGCCAGTTCTGGTAAAAAAGCTCGCGGGCCTCGGGCGGAATATCTGTAGCCGGGTAGTGTAGGCCCAGATAGCTCTCTAAATGGCTGGGTTTAGATTCAGCAATGACAACGCCGCTGTAATCCACCTCAAACTGATAGACCATAACCCGGTCAAATCCGGTTAGGGCTTTGATCTCCTGAGCCAGGGTTTGGGCCAGGCCAGCTAGCCCCTTGGCCTGACGCAGATTGACTAATGCGGCCCTCAGTCGGGGGGATAGGCCCGCCGGCCCTATGGGGCTAACCTGCTCCAGGTCCAGCGGCTCGAGCTCGAGCAGCAGAGCGCCACTGCTGCGATGCAGGGTAGCCTGCAGGTGGCGGAACTGCCCAGATGAGCACGTCGTCCCGGGTGTAGCTCCACTGTCGTCCTGGGGTTCAGGGTTAATTTTGATCTTTAACTGGAGGGACTGGCGCGCTTCAGGGCCCAGTTGAGCAGTGCAGCGGACTATCTGCCGCACCTGGGCAGAGGGAAACAGCTGCTGTAAGGATTGACCTACCAGCGTTGCCCCGGTTAGCCCCAGAAACTGTGGGCCATTCTCGCTGGCCTGCAGAATTGTCAGATCGGGCTCCTGCAGGGTGAGCAGCATTCCGTGGGGCTGAATGTAGCTCAGCCGCCGTATGGGTTCTAATTGGCAGCTTTGAAGGCTCACCAGGTCGGCGACTGTAAGCTTCGATGGGTCGGGCTTTGACAGGTCAAGTTTTAATGGGTCAAGCGAGTCTAAAGATGACATAGCCGGCAACAGACAGGGAGTAAGGGAAAGACGCTAGAGGGTAGCGCCGTTTGCCCAATCGATTTGAGCTAGGCAAGGAACGCACCTGCGTAGCAGGGGGTTCAATCTGAGATCCAGGGAGAGCCCTTGTCTTCCAAGGAAAAGCCAGGGGGATAAGGGCTTGGCACTGACGCTTGGCAGAGGTTGAACTAATGAAGTTGAACTAATGGATTGTGCGATCGCACAGCAGTTGAGGTGTGTCGGCACAACCGTCTTGAGGCAACAGCCAGAATGTCAACCCTAAACCTGTCAAGGAGTCTGCTACCAACCCATAGGTCTCTGTCAGTCTTTAGAGTTCCCTTAACCTGTCAGTCTTTAAAGTTCCCTTAACTAAAAAGATGTAGCGAATGTAACGAGTACAAATAACCTTTAGGACTCGACACCGAGGTTAAAGGCACTGCCTCCAAGAACCCACTAAAGCAGCCCTCAGAATTTAAGCCCTCAACGCTTTCAACAGCCTCTCAAACGGCACCCCGGCATACAAGTTCTGCCTAAAACATCAGGCGGCCTGAGCGGACTTAGGCAGAACTTAATTCAACTTCATGACGAGTTTACAGCTTCTCCAAAAGAGAATGCTTACAGTGAATACAGAGCGGCTAAGCTCCCTATGAATAAACTCTATGACTAACGCACCCCGGCAATTGTGTCGGGGTTATTTATTGGCCCTGGCTGCTGGCAGCTAGGGCCAATTTGTCGTCTGCTTTTAAGAACCATTGGGACAGCTTTGCTCTGCTGCGCGGCTAAAGCCTTTGGAGGGTTGGAACAACACCCCCTAATGCCATTATCAATAGGGCCCAGTAGCCCAACGTCCCTTGCTTTTGCTCTTCCCCATGCCCTTTCTGCCGCCAGCCGCCCTGAAACGAATGTTCTCAAGCCTTCGGGTTCGGATTCTATCGGGGTACGTTCTACTGATGGCGCTCTCAACGCTGGTATCGGTCTGGGGCATTCGACAGACCCTGCTGGCCCGGCTGCACGAGCGCATTGACCAGTCCCTGATCCAGGAGGTGCAGGAGTTCCGCAAGCTGGTCAACGGCCGCGATCCTGAAACAGGAGACCCCTTCGGTAACAACATTGAGGCCATTTTCACAGTTTTTCTACGGCGCAACATTCCCTCTGACGGCGAATTTTTTCTAACCCTGCTCAATGGCCGCTTTTACCGCTCCAGCCCCAGCGCTGTGCCCCCAGCGCTCGACCCCGATGGCGAACTGGTAAAAGCGCTAACGGAGCTGCGAGCCGGTCAGCGGGGCCAGGCGACCACCGACAGCGGAGAAATCATTCTTTACCAGGCAGAACCCATCATCCGGGGCAGCAGTCGGGGTGTTTTTGTGGTGACCTACCTGGTCTCCCAAGGCCAGCAGGAAATCGACGAAGCCACCTGGGTCGTTGTGCAGATCACTGTGGGCGTTTTAATCGTGGCCTCCCTCCTGGCCTGGATAGCCGCTGGGCGAACGCTGGCCCCACTCAGGCTGCTCACTGAGCGAGTGCGTACCATTCGAGAGTCAGATTTGACCCAGCGCATTCCGGTACAGGGGGCAGCCGAAATCGGCGAACTGACCCTCCGCTTCAACGAAATGCTCGACCGCCTGCAGGCTGCTTTTGCCAGCCAGCAGGCGTTTACCAGCGATGCAGGCCACGAGCTACGCACGCCTATCACCATCATTCGTGGTCATCTAGAGCTGCTGGGCGACGACCCCCAGGAGCAGCAGGAAACCCTGGCGATGGTGCTCGACGAGCTCGACCGCATGAGCCGCTTTGTCGATGACCTGCTGCTGCTAGCCAAGCTAGAGCAACAGAGCTTTCTGCGGCTTGACCTGATTGATGTGGAGCCCTTCACAGAGGCGCTGTTTGCCAAAGCCAAGGTGCTGAGCGATCGCAACTGGCAGCTAGAGGCTACGGGGCGCGGTCGCATCGTTGCCGACCCCCAGCGCCTCACCCAAGCCATCATGAACCTGGCGCAAAATGCCGCGCAGCACACCTCCCCCGGAAGCACCATTGCCCTGGGGTCTGGCATAGTCGGAG
>DATNQE010000694.1:0-3278 GCA_036702895.1 Trichocoleus sp.
TCGCTCCTTTCAGCAAGGACGCCTTCAGATCCCAATAGGAGCCCTTACGGAAAGCTCGGCGTTCTTGCTCCCGCTTTACCAACAGCCTCACAGCTACCGACTGCACCCTTCCGGCCGAGAGGCCACCCGCAATCTTTTTCCACAGCAGAGGCGAGAGAGTGTAGCCCACCAAGCGATCGAGAATACGGCGCGTTTCCTGGGCCCGCACCAGCTGGTCGTCGATATCGCGGCAGTTGTGCAGAGCTTCCTGAATAGCTTCCTCGGTAATCTCGTGGAAGACCATGCGCTTAATTGGCACCTTAGGCTTGAGCACCTGCAGCAGGTGCCAGCTGATACTTTCCCCTTCTCGGTCTTCGTCCGTTGCCAGAACGAGCTCGTCGGCTTCGCGCAGGGCGTCCTGTAGCGTTTTGACAACCTTTTTCTTGTCGCTAGGCACGACGTAGAGCGGCTCAAAGTCGGCCTCTGGATTAACGCCCAGTTGAGCCCACTTCTCGCCCTTCACGTTGGCGGGAATTTCGCTGGCCGACTTGGGCAGATCTCGCACATGTCCCATCGACGCCTCTACTCGATAGCCCTTGGGCAGGTAGTTGCGGATGGTCTTGGCCTTGGTGGGGGACTCAACGATAACGAGCGTTGACATAAGCTGTCTTAGCGTTTCTCCGGAATCGATGTATTAAAACGACTGAGCGAGCAGAGGTTTTAGGTGGCTGGGCTGCAATAGGCCAATCGGGATGAGGCAATTAAGCGGAGGTAAACCCGTCTAACGGCTGCTCCAGTAGCTTTTGTGACCTATCGCGACCTGAGCTGCTATCTGGAGCATTCCCAGGTGCTAACCACTTTACTGCACGCTGGAAATCTTGAAGGCCGGTAGATGGGCAAATCTCCGTAATCCCTTTTAGAACTTCCCAGCTGGTTAAGTAGGGTCAGGGATTGCTCAGCTTAAGAACCAGCAGCTTCAGCAGGCAAACAAGGGTACTTTCAGCCCCCAAGGAGCAGAGTCTGCCGTCAAACTTGCTCAGTATCGGCTGTTTTGAGGCCTCTAACCCCGCTCTACATCCCTATAAAAGCACCCTCCGGCAAAACTCCTCAGAATTACTCAACATATTGCCCGGGATAAATTCAATGGTGCGAAACTGAACAGAATTTGTTATCTCTCCTTTTTTATATCGATATATCTAAACTCAGACCACCGTCCAGTGCAAATAGGGACAAAATCAAGACGGCCTGATCCATTGGAGACAAAGAATAAAAGCAAAAAAGCGCTAGATGATGGAATTCGGGCTTAATTTGTCCTAGCCGGTCACTCAAATCCCTTTTTTGACCCAAATGGCGCTCAAATCTCAAGGTTTAGAACTTTAATGCTGGATAAAAACGACTAAGCAGCCAGTGGGTCTAAACCGGTCGAGTCACCGCGCCTCGTTAAATGACGCGATAAGATGCAGGTATACAGATATTTACAGAGATCCTCTATGAGGTTGACCGCCGAGAGCTGCCGTAAGGTCTCTTTATCTGTAGGGATGAACCTCTATAATCGACGAGTCGCCATATAACGCTTTTTCTACTTGAGGTGCCGGAGCCAATGGATTTCGCAACTCTAAGTGCTCAACTCAATGCGGGCACGATTCTGCCTGAGGGCATCGTCATCATCACTATTCTCACTGTCCTGGTGGGGGATCTCATTCAGGGCCGTGCGTCGACTCGCTGGACGCCCTACGTCTCTATTGCGGGACTGCTAGCAGCGGTAGTCGCTCTGTATTTTCAGTGGGATATTGCCGATCCCATTGGCTTTTTGGGCGGATTCAACAGCGACACTTTGAGCGTGGTCTTTCGGGCCATTGTGGTTCTGTCGGCCGCCGCTACGGTGCCGATGTCAGTGCGCTATGTTGAGCAGTCTGGCACCTCCCTAGCTGAGTTTCTAGTCATTTTGATGACCGCTACCCTGGGCGGAATGTTTCTCTCTGGGGCAGACGAGCTAGTGATGACGTTCGTTTCTCTGGAAACGCTCAGTATTTCGTCTTACCTACTGACGGGCTATATGAAGCGCGACCCGCGCTCTAACGAGGCGGCGCTAAAGTATCTGCTGATTGGCGCTGCTAGCTCAGCCATCTTCCTCTACGGTGTGTCGCTGCTGTACGGCCTATCGGGTGGGGAAACTCGGTTGAGTGCGATCGCAGCTAACATCGTCTCTGACGGTACCGATGCTCCGATTGGTCTGGTGGTCGCGCTGGTCTTTGTCATTGCCGGGATCGCCTTCAAAGTGGCAGCCGTACCGTTCCACCAGTGGACACCCGACGTTTACGAAGGGTCGCCCACTCCAGTAGTTGCTTTTCTGTCGGTAGGATCTAAAGCGGCTGGCTTTGCTCTGGCGATTCGCCTGCTGGTGGGTGCTTTCCCACTAGTAACCGAGCAGTGGCACTTCGTCTTCACCGCCCTGGCAGTTCTTAGCATGGTGCTGGGTAACGTGGTGGCTTTGGCTCAAACCAGCATGAAGCGCATGCTGGCCTACTCCTCGATTGGTCAGGCAGGATTTGTAATGATTGGCCTGGTAGTCGGCAGCGATGCGGGCTATGCCAGCATGATCTTCTACCTGCTGGTGTACCTGTTCATGAACCTAGGCGCATTTACGTGCGTCATTCTGTTCTCTCTGCGGACCGGAACTGACCAGATTAGTGAATACAGCGGCCTTTATCAAAAAGACCCGCTGCTCACTTTGGGCCTGAGCATCTGTCTGCTTTCACTGGGTGGTATTCCGCCGCTGGCAGGCTTCTTTGGTAAGCTCTACATCTTCTGGGCTGGCTGGCAAGCAGGGGCTTATGGCCTGGTGCTACTGGGCCTGATTACCAGCGTGATCTCGATCTACTACTACATCCGTGTGATCAAGATGATGGTGGTCAAGGAACCCCAGGAAATGTCGGATGCCGTGAAGAATTACCCGCAGGTGCGTTTTGATCTTCCGGGGATGCGGCCTTTGCAGGTGAGCCTGGTGTTGGCAATGGTGGCAACCTCCATTGCTGGTATTCTCTCCAATCCGCTGTTTACCTTGGCGAATAACTCGGTGGTGAACTCTGCTTTGCTGCAGGGGCAGATGGAGCAAGCTGAAGTAGCCCAGGCGGTGTCTCTGAATCTGGATGATGCAGAGGTTGTGGAGCTGCTGGATTAGGTAGTTCGCTAGGTTTGGGTTATGAGTTAGGGGGTAGGCGGTGAGTCTACCCCCTTTTTAGTTGTTGGTGGGTGGTTGGTGGTGAAGGCTTTCCCTTTGCCGGGGTTTTCGACTGTAG
>DATNQE010000626.1:0-8474 GCA_036702895.1 Trichocoleus sp.
CGCAGCCTTTAAGCGCTGCAACGGGGCCTTTAGTTTGGTGATTGGCACTCCCTCCGGCATTATTGGCGCTCGCGACCCCCAGGGGATTCGGCCGCTGGTGCTGGGGGTAGTGGGGGCAGAGGAAGACCCACAAGACGGTCCGGCTCAGTACGTCCTAGCCTCTGAAACCTGCGGTCTTGATATCATTGGTGCCACCTTTATTCGGGATATCCGCCCCGGCGAGCTGGTCTGGATTACGGGCGATGGTCTGGTTTCGGTGCAGTGGGCTGAGACTCAGCGCAAGCTCTGCGTCTTTGAGATGATTTATTTCTCGCGGCCCGACAGCATCGTTCACGGCGAGAGTCTCTACAGCTATCGGCAGCGCCTGGGCCGCCGCCTGGCCCAGGAGTCGCCCGCAGAGGTAGACCTGATTATGGCCGTTCCTGACTCTGGGGTGCCTGCGGCTATCGGCTTTTCGCAGGAGTCGGGCATTCCCTACGCCGAGGGCCTCATCAAAAACCGCTATGTAGGCCGCACATTCATTCAACCCACCCAATCCATGCGTGAGGTTGGCATTCGAATGAAGCTCAACCCCCTTAAAGACGTATTGGAGGGTAAGCGGATTTTGATTGTGGACGACTCCATCGTGCGCGGCACCACCAGCCGCAAGATTGTAAAAGCTCTGCGCGATGCCGGTGCTACCGAAGTCCACATGCGCATTTCTTCACCGCCCGTAACCCATCCCTGCTTCTATGGCATCGACACCGATAGCCAGGATCAGCTGATTGCTGCTACCAAGAGCCTGGAGGAGATCACTGAGCAAATCGGCGTTGACTCCCTGGCCTATTTGAGTTGGGAGGGGATGCTGGAAACGACCCAGCAAGATCCTCTGACCTTCTGCTCTGCTTGCTTTACCGGCGACTATCCGGTGCCGGTGCCCGAAATCTTCAAGCGTTCCAAGCTGAAGTTTGAAAAAGCCAAAGCGGCAGCCCAAACTTAATTGGGCGGGTGACAACTTAATAAAGCTGAGCGGCCCAGCAGTTTCTTGCCGGGCCGCTCAGTCTATTGATGCTGGAAACGAAGCGTAGAGCGTACTGTTGCTCTAGCGCAGCGCACCAGTTCGATTTTGAACTTGCTAGTTGCCAAGTTCAGTGCGTCACCTCATCTCCCAAAAACCATGACCACGATGTACCCGCCGATCCAGTGCGTCTGGTTACAGCAGATGCTTGAAGCGGTCTTCTGCACCGATCTGCTTCACGGCCTGCTTGATGTCCTGGGTGCGGTCTTTGCGCACAATCAGCGTGGCGTTGCCGTCGCGCACGACGACGACATCTTCTAAGCCAATGGTGACCACGATCTCATCAGGGTCAGAGGCATAGAGGATGCTGCCCTTGGTGTCGAGCCCTACATGGGTGGCCAGCTCTACGTTGTCGTCTTCAGGCTTTTTCAGCAGGCGCTCCACAGCGTTCCAGTCGCCCAGATCGTCCCAGCCAAAGGCGACCGGCATAACGTAGGCCCGGTCCGTTTTTTCCATCACGGCGTAGTCAATGCTGAGCTTGGGCAGTTCAGTGTAGGCATCCACGCCCTGAGCCATGATGGGTTGCATCAGGTCAGGGGCATGGGTCTTGAGCTCCTCCAGCATGACCTGGGCCGGAAAGATAAACATGCCGCTGTTCCAGCTAAAGCGGCCGCTGGCAATGAACGCCTCGGCGGTGTCTTTATCGGGTTTTTCGGTAAAGCGGCTGACTTTGTAAGCGTTGAGGCTAGCGTAGCTACCGGCCTCTTCATCCTGCTCAATATAGCCGTAGCCGGTGGAAGGATAGGTGGGCGCAATGCCTAGGGTTGCGATCGCGCCTTGGGTTACCGCTAGATCTGCTGCTGCCCGCAGGGTTTGGCAGAAGCGGTCCTCGTCGGCAATCCAGTGGTCTGCCGGGAAAAAGCCTACAACCGCATCCTCACCGTGCTTTTTAGCAACTTCTAGGGTGGCCCAGGCCACTGCTGGCGCAGTATCCCGGCCCTGGGGCTCGACCAGCAGATTTTCCTCGGGCAGTTGGGGCAGCTGTTGGCGCACTTCGTCAGCCAAATGAGCTGCTGTAATCACCCATAAGGAATTCCAATCACCGGCCAGCGACAGCAGTCGATTGGCAGTCGCTTGGAGCAGGCTTTGACCGCTGCCATCCAGGCAGAGAAACTGCTTTGGGCGCTTTAGACGGCTGACGGGCCAGAACCTTTCGCCCTTACCGCCTGCCAAAATGACGGGAATTAGCTTGTCCATGCCTACATCCTGTACGACAACCCTTCGGACACATCCTATCCCCTCGGGAGATGTGTCAGGCTATAATCGCCTTAATATTGATTAACAAATCATCTGTCTGCAAAGATTTGTCTGTCATTAGCCGGTCTCTCCGGCCTCTAGCTACCGCTGGCGGTGTTTTTCAAAAGCCAGCCCCTCATGAGGAGTAGATACAGCAGGTGACAATGCCCTCTCAGTCTCTTGATGACCAAGCCATTGAAGGTTCTACTGGCGAAGGCGCTACCGGTGAAAGCTCCAAGGCTGTAATCTCCGCTAGTGAGCCCGCTGAACCTACTCAGGATGTTCCGACCCAAGAGACTGCTGCTCCAATCATCTTAGAGTCTTCTGCTGTTAACCCGACCCAGCCTGCCCAAAGCAACTCCTTGCCAGCAGCAGCCTTCTCAAAGGCGACACCTTCTCCGCCACGCCCTTCTACAGGCCAGAAGATTTTGAAAACGTTCCTGTGGACTGGGCTGTTTGGCGCTACGGCAGCGGCTTCGGCGCTGCTAGGGGCTGTGCTGGCGCTGTCGGTGCCGCTGCCCGGAGAGTGGCTGCCTCAGCAGAGCCAGGGCGGTGGGGGACTAGGTGAACTTTGGCAAAGCGGCTTTCGCTACCGAGTGAGCCGCCCTGTCAATCTGCTGCTAATGGGAATTGATGAAGTTCCCGAAGCGGAGGAAAATTCTCAGGAGGTTTTTACAGGCCGTACTGATACCCTGCTGCTGGTGCGGGTTGAGCCTCAAGCAGAGGCGGTTAATGTCCTCTCTATCCCTCGCGATACTCAGGTTCGCATTCCTGGCTACGGTACTGCCAAGATTAACCATGCCAATGTGGAGGGGGGGCCAGAACTGGTCGCTCAGACCCTCAATTACAACCTGGGCAGCGTGCCGGTTGACCGCTACGTTCGCGTTAGCACTGGGGCGTTTCGAGAGATTGTAGATCTCGTTGGCGGGGTAGAAGTCTACGTCCCTAAGCGCATGGTTTATGAGGACCGGACCCAGGGTCTCTATATCGACCTCTACCCGGGCCTGCAGACGCTAAACGGCGATCAGGCTGAGCAGTTTGCTCGGTTCCGCAAAGACGAGACTGGCGACATTGGTCGGGTTCAGCGCCAGCAAATGCTGCTCAAGGCGCTGCGGCAGCGCCTGACCAGTCCGGCGGTGATTCCCAAACTGCCCCAAATTATTCGGGTGCTGCAGCGCTACATCGACACCAACCTTTCTGTGGAGGAAATGCTGGCGCTAGCTAACTTTGCCCTCAGCCTGCAGCCTGACAACCTCAATATGGTGATGCTGCCGGGCCGATTTAGCGAGGTGAGCGAGTACAACGCCAGCTATTGGCTGGCCGATGCCGACGCTAGCGCTCGCATTATGCAGGATTTCTTTGAGGCTGAGCCTTTGGCCACCCTGGCCGGAAACGGTGCCCAGGTGCCTGCTGAGCTGAGTATTGCGGTGCAGAATGCGTCAGAATCGCGTGACGTGGCTCGCGAAGTGGCAAGCTATCTGCGCGATCAAGGCTTCTACAACGTCTATGTCACTGGCGACTGGCCGATGGTCGAGCCGCGCACCCAAATTATTGCCCAGCGCGGAGATATCAGCGGTGCCCGTACTCTCAGGGCTGTGCTTGAAACCGGGCAAGTGATAGCAGACTCAACCGGAGATTTGCAGTCGGATATCACCATCCGAGTGGGTGAAGACTGGCTAGAGCAGCTCGGTTCTGCGGGCTACAATGCAGAAGATGCTAATTAAGGCCATTTCGGCCGGCAGGCATGACTCTCCCAACTTCAGACCCGGCGCTGCCTAACTCTGATTCCAATGCTGAGCTGACGCCATATGCGATCGCTCAAGGTAGCGGTTCCGGGCGAGGACAAGTTTTTTATGGCGTATTACTAAAGCTGGGGGCTATTACGCTCCTGGCAGTTCTCTGGGTGCTGCTGAGCGCCCGTCCGGCTGGCTAAGAATCTTTCTAGGGCTGTAGCTCAGGGCTGCCTACTGCTGCGTGAAAGGCATCCCAGATCAGAACATCGTCTAGCAGTGCTCGGTAGCCGTCTACGTTAGGATGCAGGCCGTCGGCAGAGATTAAGGGCTGCCACCAGGCTTCGCCACGCTGTGACCAGCTGCTCAAAATATCTAGATATGGTACTTGGTGAGCCTCACAGGCTAGCCGAGTCGCTTCCTTATAGCGCCACTGGTCTGCCTGAGTGTAGTACAGCACCTCGGCGAAAGGCATTGACTGCTCGTTGATCGGCGTCATGCCCACAAACAGGACCGGGCAGAGCTTTCGGGCCTGCCGCAAAAGAGCATCTAAAGTTTGGCAGAAGGTTTCGTAATCAGTCAGGGATCGACCAGTAGGCTTCCCAACCCGAGCCGAGTCGTTGACCCCAACAGACAATATCATCAGCTCGGGCAACCGATTGCGCAGCTCTCCCCGCAAGCGAAACTCCTGCTCTAGCCGCTCGGCCACTTGACCTACGCCGTCACCCCGCACGCCTAGGTTGTAAAAGACTGGGCCGCTTTCGCCCAACGCCATGCTGCGCCGCCGCAGCCGCTCTACCCAGCCGCCGCCCTCCAGGTCGCCAAAGCCGTAAACTAAGCTGTCGCCCATAACAACCACCTTTTTGGGGTGTGTTTTGGGCACAAGCCCAGTAGCGGGCCGTGGATAGGAAGTTGCAGTCATAGTCACTCGCTGGGGAACGACAAATTACAGCGCGGCAGCTTGTGCAGACAGGGTTTCGTTGCAGTATCAAGAGGTTAGCATTCGACGATACTATTTTTCAAATCTTTACAAAGACACCGTTTTGTCCAGTAAAGCCTTTAGCGTGTTCCTTCCAGTTCCAGCCTCAATGCTGAACTAAAAGGGGCTAAATCAGTGCTGTTCGAGCGAGGTCTGAGCCAGCCTGATAAACTGTAGAAATATCTTTATTTACTGAGCCAAAGCATGGTTAAGCGTTTGCCCTTTGACAACAACCAGGTTATGCGCCGCACCGAAGACTTGATTCGGGCTGCTTCTAACCGCTATCGGATCACTGTGCAGGTGGCCAACCGGGCTCAGCGGAGACGTTTCGAGGAATTTGACAGCTACGACGACCCGAAGATGAAGCCGGTGCTGCGGGCCATCATTGAAATGTCTGACGAATTGACTCAGCCCGAAATTATTGGCGAGTAGATTCAGACAGGTCAATGGTTCTTTCTTGGGGCTGCTCCTTCAAAGGGGTTAGCCCTGCCTTTTAGGTGCGATCGCAAAAGCTGCGGCTTGTACCAGACTGAGCTTTTGCGATTGTCCTAGCATATCGCTGCCTACAAAAAGGTTGCCCCGTTTTAGAGGCTCTTGATCTTCCCCTTAATCCTCTACAGTGCCGCTGTGGACTATCCTCACCAGAGCCTGCTGGTTGCGTACCTATGAGCCGCTACATCAAGGAAGGCCAGGGCTGGCGACTGGGCTGGGATAGTGCAGCATCTATTTACCCGGGCCTTGTTGCAGGCCGTGACTGGGCTCTAGAGTTAACCCAACCAGAATTTCAAGATTTTTGTGAGCTTGCTAAACGGCTTGCGGGCACAATGTCTGAGATGGCAGCCGAGCTAATGGACGCTGAGCGCATAGCTATTGAGGTTGAGACCGAGCGCATTTGGCTAGAAGCTGAAGGCTTTCCCCAGGGCTACAGCCTCCACCTCATTGTCCTAACTGGACGAGGCTGTGAAGGTACCTGGGATGAGGCAGCTGTGCCCCAGCTTCTAGCCGCCATTCCAGGTCTGATGGTGTTTTAGCAGCTCCGACTGGCTTCAATAAGGTTGCAATGCTTTAAGCACTGCTTTAACAACACAACGATTTCAGCCGAGTTCTGATCAAATGCGGCTCAATCGGCTAAAGATCCGTACTATTTGAAGACGTAGTCAGAGATTTGCGGGTAATAGCGCAAGCATCTGCTGCT
Organism: Trichocoleus sp.; assembly: GCA_036702895.1. Lineage (GTDB taxonomy): Bacteria > Cyanobacteriota > Cyanobacteriia > Phormidesmidales > Phormidesmidaceae > JACVSF01. Next base: position 6,198 of record DATNQE010000626.1, read on the forward strand.
GCTGATCGGCTTCACTGTGTAAAGACACACTTATGTAGGGATGCACCGCCATGAAGGTGATTGTCAAGAGCGACACTTGGTTCAAGCTCAGCCCCAAGTCCTCAGCCGAACTCAGCGAGGCCGAAAGGGTCTTTGGCAAGCGGGGCACAGAGCTAGAAATTCAGTTTTATGTGGACATCGGCAACAATCATCTGCAGATTGAGTTAGCCAACGCTACCCTGGGCAACCACCGCACCAAAACCTGGTTTGTCTACCAGCCTGATGTGGAGATCAAAGGCTCTGGGGTGGAACTGGAGGTCGTCAGCGATACCCTGTTTAAACTGAAGCCTGTTGTATCGGCAGAATTGACCGATGCTGAAAAAGTTTTTGTTAAGCGCGGTACTCAGCTTGAGCTAGCGTCTTACCTGCCGGCTGAGGGCAATCATACCCGTGTAGCTTTAGCGAGCCAGTTTTTAGGGCCCAAAAATCTCAACACCTGGTTTGCTTACAACCCCGATATCAAAATCTCGGGGGATAAGGTCGATTTGAAGGTGATTAGCGACACGTTGTTTAAGGCGAAGCCAGAGCTTTCTAGCCAGCTTACCCCCGAGGAGAAAGTCTTTGTCAAAACAGGCAGTGTGTTTGAGCTGCAGTCCCATGCGGCTGCCCCAAACCACCACGTGAAGGTTGCCTTAGACGGTGCTTTTTTAGGGGCTCAAAACCTGACGACCTGGTACGCCTACGCGCCTGATATCACAATTGAGGGCAACGAGCCGCTCAACAAGCCCAAAGACACCCAGGTCGCTAACCCTAAAGATCCTGGTAAAGCGATTCGTCTGCCGGGGTTTAGCGGTGTGTTTTACCTCAACAACCCTATCATTGCTGGGGGAAACTTTACCTGGGGAGAAGCAACCCACGGTGGCACCCGCATTCCGGCTAACGAATCGGTGGTGTATGGCATAATCCGCATCGCGAAACACATGGAGGAGATTCGGAAGATGTTTGGCGACCGCCCCATCTCCATCAATTCCTGGTATCGCGATCCGGTGACCAATAGGCGAGTTGGCGGCGCCCGCTTTTCTCGTCATCTAAATGGAGATGCCATGGATTTCAACATCCAGGGGTATCATCCCTCTAGCGTCTACGCCAAGCTAAATAGCTGGTGGGGAACCAAAGGTGGGCTGGCCAGTTCTTCTGTGTTTACTCACATTGATGCCCGTGGCTACCGCGCCCGCTGGTCCTACGGGTACTAGGGCCACAGCCTGATCCTGATGCGTTTGTTTTGAGAGTGTGAGCTATGAGAATCAAGGCCATAAGCGATACCCTGTTTAAGCTCAAGCCTGCCCTGTCGAACCAGCTTTCTGAGGCCGAGAAAGTCTTTATCAAAAATGGCAGCGAGTTTGAGATTGAGTACTACGTCGATGTGGGCAACAATCACTGGCAGATAGAACTGCTTGAACCCACGGTAGGCGATCAGAAGAACAAGATCTGGTACATCTTCCAGCCTGATTTCGAGCTCAAAACGCCTATTACTCTCAAGGTTATTAGCGACACGCTGTTTAAGCAGGAGCCTAAGCTCTCCAGCGAACTGACAGACGTTCAGAAGATTTTTGTCAAAAACGGAACCCAGTTTGAGGTGGCTTCGTACTTGCCAGCAGCGGGCAATCACACGAAGGTTGCTTTGGCCAACGCCTTTTTAGGTCCAGAGAAGCGCAATACTTGGTACGCCTACACGCCCGATATTAAAACTCAAGGTGACCGCCAGGAGCTAAAGGTCGTTAGCGACACGCTGTTTAAGTCGGAACCTAAGCTCTCCAGCGAGTTGACCGAGGTGGACAAGGTCTTCGTCAAGAACGGCACAGTGTTTGAGCTGAATTCCTATGGAGCGGTGGAGAAGAACCACGTTAAGGTGGCGCTGCAGGGTGCTTTTTTAGGAACACAAAATCGCACCACCTGGTATGCCTACGTGCCCGATGTTCAAATCAATGGTAACCAGCCGGGCAACAAGCCTAATGACAGCAACGGCGCTAGCCCTGGCACCCCTCAGCCCGCCAACCCGACGGACCCAGGCAAGGCGATGAGATTTCCTGGATTGGACGGCCTCTACTACACCAACTATCCCATTATCTGGACAACAGACTATGGCGAGCGGGGGCACTTTACTTGGGGAGAAGCAACCCACGGCGGCACCCGCATTCCTGTGAACCAGAATGTGGTTTACGGCATCATTCGGATAGCTAAAGCGCTAGAAGACATCCGCCACCGATATGGGGGACGGCCCATGAGAATCAATTCCTG
>DATNQE010000632.1:0-4517 GCA_036702895.1 Trichocoleus sp.
CGCTCATCAAACACAAAGCACTCCCCCTGCCACAGGCTCTCCGCCTCGGGGACTTCTTCCAAATACTTCAAAATGCCGCCCTGAAGGTGATACACCTGCTCAAAGCCCTGGTTCAGCAGATACGCCGTCGCCTTTTCACAGCGAATGCCGCCTGTACAAAACATGGCCACTTTTTTGTGCTGGCGCGGGTCTAAATGCTGCTGCACGTACTCAGGGAACTCTCGAAACGCTTCAGTTTTGGGGTTCACTGCCCCTTTAAAAGTACCTATTTGCACCTCGTAGTCATTGCGCGTGTCGAGCACCAGCACTTCGGGGTCAGCAATCACCTGGTTCCAGTCCTGGGGCGGCACATAGGTCCCTACCCGCTCGGTCGGATCAGCCGCAGTCCCCAAGGTCACAATCTCCCGCTTTAGCTTCACCTTCATCCGCTCAAAGAGCGGGTGCTGAGCCGTCGATTCCTTGGTTTCTAAATCCGCCAGTCGAGCATCGCGGCGCAGCTCAGCCAGCACCGTGTCAATGCCGCCGCGAGTTCCTGCTAGGGTGCCGTTAATGCCCTCTAGGGCCAGCAAAATCGTGCCTTTGATGCCAGCAGCTTGGCAGACTTGAAGCAGCGGCTCCTTCATCTCCTGGTAGTCCGCCAGCTTGACAAATTTGTAGAAGGTCGCAACAACCAGCGTCATACTCCTGGGAGGTTCATGCCCTCAGCGCTCAAGGGTTAGGACTTTCGCAACAATCCTGGCGTTAACCAGAATTTCCAGTATATCAACCTGCTACAGCCCGTATTTCTGATAAATGGCTGCCGCCGCCCGATGCAAGATTGAGTGGCGGTAAATTAAGGCATCGAGATCGTCAGAATACCCTCCCCCAATTACGCTAGCCACGGGGTATCCAGCCTCAACACAGGTGCCGAGGACCTGCATTTCCCGTCGATACAGGCCCTCATCGGTCATTGCTAACTTGCCCAAGCGGTCCTTCTGGTGGGTATCCACGCCGGCATCGTAGAGCACCAAATCAGGCTTGACCTGACTCAGCAGGTCTGGCAAATACTTGCCTAGGCAGCGCAGATAGGCATCGTCCTCCATCCCCTCCGGCAGCGGCACGTCCAGATCGCTCTGCTGCTTTGTGCCTGGAAAGTTGACCTCGCAGTGCATAGAAAAGGTGAAAACGCTGGGGTCATCCTGAAAGATCCAGGCAGTGCCGTCTCCCTGATGGACGTCTAGATCAATGATCAGCACCTTCTGAACTAGGCCCTGCTGCTGTAGCACCCGAACCGCCACCGCTAGGTCGTTGAAGATGCAAAAGCCCGACCCGTAGTGGGGGAAAGCATGATGTGTACCGCCCGCCGTGTTGCAGGCCAACCCCTGCTTTAGCGCCAGCTTGGCCGTGAGGATGGTGCCACCCACAGCCGTGCAGGTCCGCTGAACGAGCTGCGGGCTCCAGGGCAAGCCGATGCGCCGCTGGGCTTTAGCATCCAGGGTGCCCTGACAGTAGGCTATGACATATTCCGCTCGATGCACCAACTCAATCCACGCCTGAGGCGGCGCACCGGGCTGGTAGATTTGCTCGGGAGTGACAATGCGATCGCGCAGCAGCCGCTCAGCCAGACCGCTGAATTTGAGCATCGGAAAACGATGCCCCGGCGGCAGCGGCGCTACGTAGTCGGGATGGTAGACGATGGGCAGCAGGCTCAAAAGAGGTTGCTAGGAGATGCTAGGAAATTGTTAAAGAAAGGAGGACAGGGAGCGGCGCTGGCGCATATCTAGCGAATGAGCCAGGCTGCCCTCCGGCCAATCCAAAGGCACAGCTTCCTGAGAGGGCACCACAGAAACCGAGGGTGCTGGAGATGGGCTGGGCGACGGGACTGCCACTTGCGGCTGATTGGCCACTCTAGGGACTGGCACTAGGCCTTGAGCAACTGAGTCTTGAGCAACTGGGCCTGGAGCAACTGGACCTGGAGCAATCGGGCCTGGAGCAATCGGGGGGCGATTGGGCACGACAATCTGGTCGCGCTCCGGAGAAAACGGCTCTAGCCGCTTAGGCCCAGCCGACTGAGCAGCAGGATGCAGCGATCGCACTCGAGCCTGAGGCCGTTTTGGCACCGCCGACTTAAGTCCCCGTGGCGGCGCCCCATCAGAACGGGCTTTGCGAGCCTGAGGAGGAGCCGTCACTCGCCGCTGCATCAGAAAGCAGCCCAGGGCGCAAAGCCCTACCAAGGTTCCCAGCGACCAAACAGGTACTCCGCCATCGGTGACCTCAGCTGCAGCCTCAACTCCAGGCTCAGCAGTATCCTCTGCAAGCGGCTCGGCCAGTCCCAAGTCAGGCTCAGTCCGCGTCAGCCCATTAGGAGTGCCTCTTTCTGTAGGGACTGCTCCAGGAATCTGTTCAACCCCGGTTCGGGTGGACTGAGAACGTGTCGTAGCCCGATTTTCGATCCTGGTACGGCTCTCCTGGGGAGCAGGGGGCACACCAGCAAACATTAGGCGACTGTAGGCCACTGCCGCCACACAAATTAGCCCTAGCCAGAGACTACCGAGCAGGATTACCGGTCGATAGCGCAACAGCTGCATCCAAAAGCGAGTTGAGGCGACGGGTGGCTCCGCCGCCGCTGTGAAGAGGTCAAACTCGCTGTCTCTGGTTCTGTTAGTGGGTCGATAACCAGGCTGAGGACCAGGCTGATAACCGGGCTGATTCATGGGAGAAAAATCTCCAATCGCAACGGCACAGGAGATTAAATACTGTGTTATGGGCCATTGTATGAGCACTTGTAAACTCGTGCCAGTCCCACAGGCCGTCCTCCACCCGCCTCTCAATCATCCTTAAGACAGATCTTACCCAAGCACCCCTAGCGGACAGCTAACGACGGGATGTAGTTCTGCGGATCTTGGGCAACCCAGCCCAAGTCAGAGTTGAGCCGCACCTCAAAGAATAGGAATGACTCGGGGGCTTCTCCATAGGGCGCAATGGTGCCGATAGAAGCCCCTTGCCTCACTGTTTGGCCTGCCGTCACTGCTACCGAAGAGAGGTTGGCATAGCGCGTTTGCAGCCCCTGCTGGTGGTTAATCACCACGAGGTTACCGTAGACATTATCTTCCCCAGCAAACGCAACCACACCATCACCCGCTGCCAGCACCGTTGTGGTCGGCGCTGCCGCCAGCGTCACGCCGGTATTAAAAATAAGCTTTCCCTGAGCCGGATCGGTCTGCCAACCATATGCTGCCAGGATGCTGGCCGCAGCAGGCAGGGGATAGCCCCTAAGCGGATTGTTAGAAAGACTGGCCGTACCGCTACTGCTAGCGGTGGCAGTGCCCCCTGTGAGCCAGTTGAGGCCAGGGACAAACACCCGCTCCGGCACTGCCGCCTGGCAGCCGTTTACCTCAAACAGCACATCTGACCGGCTTTGGTAGCGAGTGGCAACTTGCTCCCAGGTCTGTCCCTGAGGCACCGTCACCACAATCCCGTTGAAAGGCGGCACCACAATTTCTTGACCCACCGACAGACTGTTCGACAAGTTGGGGTTGAGCCGCAGCAGAGTAGGCGGCTGAAGTCTGTACTGCTCTGCAATGGTCTCTACAGTTTCGCCCGACTGTACTCGATGGCGCGTGAAGCGGGAGATAGCAGAGGGAGGGCAGGCGGCCGTGCGCTGGTCAGAAGCTGCCCCCGGAGCACTATCGCTCTCCACAGCCTGGGCAATTGCGACCGGAGCTGCCGAGGTCGCCGCCTGAACGCCCAACGGTAGAGCAGCTAGCCCCAACAGAACACCTAACGGAGCAGACAGGGGAAATGTCCTAAGCGCCAGAAATCGTTTACCCATTGCTACCAAACCGTACAAATAAACCGCCCGCAGCCCGTTGGTTACTCAATTCAATTTTCGTCACTCAGCTTCACTCGGTCGCTCTTGAGGCAACTCGATCAGCCTAGTCAGCGCCGAAAGCCCCAGAAACTGCAGCGACTTCCTCCATTTTGATCGATCTTCGTCGAATCGAGGTTAGAGAGGTCAGCAGCTACTAACTTTTAGGGAAGATTCGCTAAAGTATAGTCAGCAGACCCAAGCTTTTGCGGGTCTGTCAAGTGGCTTGCAGTCTTGACTGAGAGGACACACGATGGGAGTGCTTCCCAAACAGATCCTGATAATTGCGGCTGCTCTTATAGCCGGGGGTGGAGCCGGCTGGGCTGGTCATAACTACATCTCCAGCAATAGCACTGTGGCCGCTCCTGCGCTGGAGAGCGCTGAGGAGGCCGATCCCGAAACAGTCAATACGTCCCTTAGATCTGTCCTTGATGAGGCTGCGCAAAATGTTCCAGCGCCGTGGGCGGGACAAAGCACTTATAACTTCATTGCGGCAGCGGTAGAGCGGGTTGGCCCGGCCGTTGTTCGGATTGATGCAGAGCGCTCAGTATCAGAGTCTGTCCCGGAGGCATTCCAAAATCCTTTTTTCCGCCGCTTCTTTGGTGAAGATTTGCCTCAAGGCTCCATGCCTGATCGCATTGAGCAGGGGACCGGCTCAGGCTTTATCTTG
>DATNQE010000697.1:0-2245 GCA_036702895.1 Trichocoleus sp.
CTACAGTCCAGATATTCGAGCGGTGGTTCACGGGCATGACGCGCTGCTTTGGCGGCAGCATCAGGGCTGCTTACCCACGACTCGCGCCACAGTTCCCTACGGCACGCCCGCAATGGCCTATGAGATGGGGCGACTTTTTGAGGAGGAGGGGCTGGCCCAGCGGCGCTGCTTAGTCATGGCGGGCCATGAAGATGGGCTGCTGGCTTTTGGAGCAACGTTGGTCGAGGCGGCTGAGGCGCTGCTGGCACTGAAGACCTGACTTTAAATATGATGGGATTTACAGCAGCCAGTTACTTTAGCAGGCCTTCAACCCGCTACTCCTAGGGACTAGGCGTAGCCGGTGAGGGACTGCGATTTTGCATCGCTGCCTGAATTTGCCCCAAAGTCTGCTCAAAAAATGACGAGGATGCGCCGGGCGGCAGCAGCAGGTCGTTCATTAGAAAGGTGGGCGTGCCCCTAAGCTGCATTGCTTGGGCTAGCTCCAAGTCGCGCTGCACTGCCGTGAGGGAAGCAGGGCTATTGCGATCGCGATTAAACTGCTCCAGATCCAACCCGATTTTCTGGGCCAGTTCGACGTACAGATCGCCGCCAAGGCGGTCTTGGTAGGCAAAGAGGCCGTCGTGGTAAATCCAAAACTTATCCTGCTGCCCCGCAGCCCAAGCGGCGCGAGCAGCGGGCATCGCTTCTGGGTGAATTTGGGTCAGCGGCAGGTGCTTATAGACAAACAGCACATCGTTGCTGTGTTTGTCCATAAATACTTTCACGTCTAGCGAAGCGCGAGCGCAGTAAGGGCACTGAAAGTCCGAAAACTCAAACAAAATGATGTCTGCATTCGGATTGCCCAACGTTGGAGAGCTCCCAATCAGAGTATTGCGATCAACCGATTGGACCACGCTCGTAATCAGCCGCTGATGGGCCTCCCACTGAGCCTGAGGATCAGAGGCGAGGGGCTGGGGCTGTCGTAGCAGAAAGTACCCCGCCAGAGCGGCCCCCAGAGCGCCTACCCCTAATAGCAGGAGCAGGGGGCGCCGACGGATTTTGAAAAACTTTTTCATAGACGATTCTGCCAAGGCATACTGGCTATTCCATTGTGGTCATTTCCCTGAAGCTTGTGGGGTTAGGTTAGCTTCAGCAAAGGGACCGCACCAGCACCCATCAAACTATCTAAGATGTCGCTCGTCGCAGCGGATTGCTCTGCTTTTCCAGCCAGAGCAGCAGGCCGTTTAGCGCAAACGCCAGCACCGCTACCGCCAGCGAACCAGCCCAAATTTTGTCGTAGCGGTTGGTTTGGATACCGTCAAACAGGAGCTTGCCCAAACCACCCGCATTGAACTTTGCCCCAATAGTGGCAATGGCGATGGAAACAATGGTGGCAATGCGCACCCCTGCCACGAAGACAGGCAGCACCAGCGGCACCTGCACCCGCCACCACCGCTGCCAAGAGCTCATACCCATGCCCCTAGCCGCCTCTAGTACCGCTGGATTAATAGCGTTGAGCCCGACAGTGAGGTTGCGCACCAAGATGACCTGGGTATAGAGCACCATGGCGGCTACGACAGAGGTCGAGTTTAGCCCAAATAGCGGCACCAAAAAGATAATCAGGGCCAGGCTGGGCACCGTGTAGAGAATGCCCAAGGCGCCCATTACAGGGACATTTAGCCAGCGAAAGCGGGAGATCAACAGGGCGATGGGAACAGCCAGCGCGATCGCAATCAGCAGCGTCAGCCCGGTCATCCGCAAATGCTGTAGCAGCAGGCCCCAGACTTCGTTGAAGTTCGAGAATAAGTAGTTCATTGGGGGTTCTCTTGGCCTCAGCGTTCGCCGACCACAGCCGACTCGCGAATGTGGTCTAAAGTCAAAATGCCGACAGGCTGACCGTCTTCGACTACCGACAGCTCTTTCGCCCCGGTCCTCAGAATCAGCGAGAGGGCATCTCGCAGGCTGTCATCAGAAGAAAGGCTAGGCTTATTGCCGTTGGTGTAGCCCTCGGGCAAACCTATCATGGCGGCGGAGACCCGCAGCAGCCCCAGCTGGCGCACCATATCGTCAGCGCCCAGCAGGTTATAGACAAACTCATTGGCAGGTTGAGTCAGCAGCTTGAAGGGGGTATCGAACTGCACAATGCGGCCTTCGCACATGACGATAATGCGATCGGCTAGGCGCAGCGCCTCCTCAACATCGTGGGAGACAAAGAGAATGGTCTTGCGCAGCTGCCGCTGGAGCCGCAGAATCTCGTCCTGTAGAG
>DATNQE010000684.1:0-8959 GCA_036702895.1 Trichocoleus sp.
GTTGAACAGATTTTCCAAGTTGAGCTGGGCGCGCCAGTTGTCCCGCCGATAAAACAAAGCAGCGTCGGTGCGGAAGTAGCTAGGCAAGGTAAACGTGTTGTCGAGATCCCCTGCGCGATCGCTCAGGTAAAACAGCCCCAGACCAAAGCCCAGGCCCTGGAGATCACCCTCCTGAATTTCGTAGGTGCTCCACAGGCTGAACTGGTTGTCGGGCACGTTGGCTAAGCGGTTGCCCACGATATCGCGGGTGTCCCGGCTGACAAAGGCATTGAGCAGGGTGTAGTTAGTGGTGATGTTCCACCCCGGCAGGATTTCACCGCCCAGATTCAGCTCGATACCTCGGCTGGCAACCTCCCCCGTTTGGATTGAGAACTGACGATCGTTGGGGTCTGGATTACTGACGTTCTGACGACGAATATCAAACAGAGCCAGATTAAGACTAAGGTCATCGCTGATATCCACCTTGGCCCCCACCTCGAACTGCCGCCCAACTTCAGGGCTAAAGGTTGAGCCATTGCTATTGCGGCTGACTCCAAAGGAGGGGCTAAACGACCGGGTGTAGGAGGCGTATAGCGAAACGGGCTCAACGGGCTGATAGACCACCCCAATCCGCGGAGAGAAGGCGCTGTCGGTCTGGGCGAATTCGTCGCGGGGTGCGCCCAAGTCCTGGGTAGTGCGGAACTGGTAAGCCGTGTCGTAGCGAAGCCCCGCCAGCAGTTTCAGGTTTGGCAGTAACTCAATTTGGTCCTGCACATAGGCGCTCCAGGTACTGATGGTATCGTCCCGGAAAAACTCTGGCGCAATGGCGTAGGGAATCCCCGTGTAGACGGGGTTGAAGATGTTGATCGAGGGATAGAGGTTGCTGAACTGGAATTCGGGCTGCTCTAGCACATTGCGGTATTCCGTCCCAACCAGCACCTGATGATTGATTGAGCCCGTGCTGAAGCGGCCCACCGCCTCAGCATTGGTGAACAGGCGTCGATACGTGCCGCCGCCAAAGTATTCCAACCGCTCCACCTCGCCTGTAGCTTCATCAAAGGAGTTGTAGAGCGGGGCGTAGCGCCGGGGGCTGTACTGCAAATACTGGCTGGCATGGCGCAGCGTCCAGTTGTCGCTCAGGTCGTGGTTAAGCCGGTAGCCCAGGGTGAACTGATCCTGAGAAAACTCGCCAAAGTCTTCGCCCACAAAGCGGCTGCGCGGCACATCTACCGGGCCGTTAGCGGTAAAGGGAATGCCCTCGTCAATGGTCTCGCGATTGCGCGCGTACTGGCCGTAGACATTAAGCGAGGTGTTGGGGCCAATGTCCCAAGTCACGGTTGGCGAGACCAGCAGACGCTCCCCATCAACCAAGTCGCGAAAGCTGCCGAAGTTTTCGTAGGACAGGTTCAGGCGGTAGCGCACCGAGCGGTCTTCGCTCAGCGGCCCTGTCAGATCGACATCGCTCCGGTAGGTGCTGAAGCTACCGACGGTCGCGCCCACCGAGTAAAACGGTTCATCTAGGGGCTGCTTAGACGTCAGGTTAATAATGCCGCCAGGCTCTCCTTGACCAAACAGGACCGAGGCTGGCCCCCGCAGAATCTCGATTCGCTCAACGTCGTTGGTGCTCAGCGGCGCGAGGGAAAAAGCACTGATGCCGTCGCGAAAGATAGCCCCCTGAATCGGAAAGCCGCGAATCAAAAAACCGGGGCCAAACACGCTGGTTCCCCGTCCGCCAATGTCTACGACGCTGCCTGCGGTTTCCAGAGCATCGCCCAGTTCAGGCACGTTGCGATCTTCAATGACAGCGCGGGGAATCACCTGAATCGACTGGGGAATGTCGCGCAGCGGCGTGTCGGTGCGGGTGGCGGTGCTGGCGCTCGACGGGTTGTAGCCCTCATCGCCCTCCCCCGTCACGGTCACAAGAATGCTTTCCTCGGCGGGACCAACGGCTCCGGCCGCCCCAGGCGCTACCCCCAGCACTAGCCCAGTCGTACCCAACTCCACCGAGACCTCTGGCGGCGCGTCGGTGCCGGTAATGGCTACCTGCACACCGTCATTGCCCAGGGGTGTGACAGATACATAGGCCAACCCTGCTGCCGGATTGGCCTGCTGCAGCTCGCCTTCGGGCAGCGCCAGTACCGCGTTCGGAATTTCGATAATCAGGGCGTTGCCGACAACCGAGGTGGCAGGCGCAGCCAGGGCGCCATCTGCCTCTAGCACCAACCGCAATCCCTGTTCCTCAGCGTTGAGCTGAACCGCTGTAATTTGGGTCAACTGCTGAGCTACCCGAATCTGCGTTAGCCATTCGGAAACGGTGTCGGCAGGTTCGGCCAAAGCATTGATAGAGGCAGTGGGATCCGCCTCCGTTGTCTGAAGCGGGCTGGCCCAAGCCTGTGGCCCAATCACCAGTGAAAACAGCCCCGTCATCCATACCAGTCGTAAGATTTTAGTCATCACTCCACTCCCCACAGTGGCAACAGGTGGCTCAAACGGCGCTTCCCTTGTTTCGAGAAGGCGGCGCCAGTGCTCCCGTCGCCTGGTTATTGTCTAACAATTTGCGGCTAAATCGGAATTCTTCTCAAGAACCTATCAGGGCCCTGCGCTCCTATTGCCATCAACTCGATCCCTGCGCGGAGTTTCTCCGATCCCTAGCGGGAGTTTTCGACCGATCGCTTCCGATCAATCAATTGGCCCTCTGACGTACGTAGGCGCTGGGATTGACGCCAAACCTGCGGCGAAAAGCAGCAGCAAAATGGCCCCGACTGGCAAAACCAACTCCTTGAGCCGCCTCGGCTACCGAGACTTCGCCTGTAGCTAAAAGCTGGTGCGATCGCACCAAGCGCTGCTCATGCAAATAGCCAAACACCGTCGTGCCGTAGACCTGGCGAAAGCCTACCTTGAGCTTGTGATCGTTGATGCCCACGGCCCGCGCCAGCTCGATCAAAGAAGGCGGGTTGTCCAGCCGCCGCACCAAAAGCTTTCCGGCGTAGTGAATCCGCTCCACATCCTCTGAGCGCAGGCGGCTTGATGCTCTGGGGCCTGTGGGCTGCGCCTGCATGTCCTCCAGCAGCAGCGCCATCAGCTCCCAAACTTTACTCTCCAGGTACAGCCGCCAAGTCAGGCCCTGGTAGGGGCAGTGCAGCAACTGCTGCAGCACCATGCGCATTGCTGCTGTTGGCTCTCCCGTGCGCTCATAGTAGGGCTGATGCTGCGATCGCAGCAGCGGCTGCACTGCCGCCGGAATCGCCTGCGCCGCTCCCCCAATCCACTCTCGAAACAGATCCGGCTCAAGATGCACACTCACCATCACCGAGGCTCCTCCAGCAAAGCTGCCCCACTGCTCCTGCGGAGCCAGGCCGCTGCCCCAAAGCCCATACGTTGATTTAGCGCCCTTGCCTGCTGGTAGCTCAAACATGTATTCCAATGGGTGAGGCCGCTCTGGCATTAGCACCTGCACATCGTCGAGCAGTTCGTACTCGGCCACCATCAGCTCTAGCCCTGGCCGCAGCGAAATCCAGCGCTGGTAGCCCTGCCCCAGCCGTTTGGGGTAAACCACCCAAGATTCTTCAGCGGGGTTGCTTGAGGGAGGCGTTGGAATCGGCTCAGCTGCCTCAAAAAGATCCCAGTAGTCTGCCTGGGAGAGCGTAATCGTCATGGGACAGGCTTATTGAGATAATTTCTCAAATTACCACGTCTCTACCCATCCCCCCATTGTTAGCAGTCGGGTAAACCGAGAACTCGGTGACTGCTCCAGCCTCTGGCGCTCTCCCACTTCAAGGATCTGGCCTTGATCCAGGATCAAAATCTGATCTGCTCGCTGCACTGTCTTTAGACGGTGCGCAATGATAATGGCCGTGCGGCCCGCAAGCAGGCGATCTACAGCGCGCTCGATCAGCTGCTCTGTTTGAGGGTCAAGTCGGGAAGACGCTTCGTCCAATATCACCAGGCCCGGATTTTTGAGAAAAACGCGGGCAAACGCCAGCAGTTGAGCTTGCCCCGCCGAGAGACCGCCGCCATCGGGGCCAAGCTCGGTGTCGAGCCCCTGGGGCAACGTCTGCAGCCAGGGCATCAGGCCCAGTTCCTCCAGCAGAGTGATAAGGGTGCTGTCGTCTGCGCCGGAATTAAAGAAAGTGAGGTTATTGCGAACGGTGGTTTGAAAAAGCTGCACATCCTGAGTGACTAAGCCTACCTGCTGGGGCAGATCGGTTGGAGGCACCTGCTGTAAGGGCAACCCGCCAAGGTAGATCTGGCCCTGCTGCGGCTCGTAAAGCCTCAGCAGCAGGCGGGCTAGGGTGCTCTTACCGCTGCCAGTGCGGCCCAACAGGCCCAGCACTTGCCCAGCCGGCAGATCAAAGGTGAGATCCTGCAGGCTCCAGCCGCTCGTTTCCTCTGGGTAGCGAAACCAGATGCGATCAAATTTCACAGACAGGGCTTGGGTGGGCAGCACCGCTTGGCCTGCTGACCTCAGCGACGGCGAGTGGGTCAGCAATTCACGGATTCGCTGCAGGCTGGCTTCGGCCTGCTGCAGTTGCTCTAGCTCCTCGCGAATGCGCTCAATCGGGTCCTGCAGCAGGTTGGCGTAGTAAAACAGCAAGTAAACGGTGCCGATGGTGATGGCATTTTGCTGCCACAGGTAAGCGCCAACAGCCAGCGCGATCGCATTTCCCACCGTGAAAAGGCCCACGCTGCTGCCCCACAACAGGGTGCTGCTAAAGCGAGCCTGCTGAAAAGCGGGCAGCCAGCGCTGCAGCAGTTGGTAAAACCGCCCCATCACGTACTCCCCGCCGCCGTTGGCGCGAATGTCTTCGCGGCCGTTCAAATGCTCCACCACAAAGCCGTAAAACTCAGCGGCAATTTGGCGGTAGGTGTGCCACGGACGGACGGCGATAGTCCGCAGGCCATTGAGTACGCCCAGCGCAGTCAGGGTAAACAGGCCCAGAGCCAGCCCAGCCCGCCAATCCTCCAGAAACAGCACCACCACGACGCCCAGCAGCAGCAGCGCGTTGCCTAGCACCTGAATCACAAACTGGGAGAAGAATCGCGACAGGGCATCCACATCGCCATCAACGCGCTCTACCAGCTCTCCGGGGGTATGAGCTTTGTGGAAGGCCAGATCGAGCTTGAGGCAGTGCCGGGCCAGATCGAGCCGCAGCTGATTGGTTGCGCTCCAGGCCACCGTTTCGCTGAAATAGGTCGATGCGATCGCAAGCCCCTGCCTGACAATAGCGACAGCCACAAATAGCCCCGCCGCTCGCAAAAGTAGACTTTGGGGCCCTCCGGATACAGCCTGATCAATGAAGTACCGAAGAACCTGCGGGTTGAGGATTTGCAGGCCAATGCTGCTCAGCAGAGTCACCGCTAGCCCCACGAGTCGCGCGCGCTGGGGTTTAAGGTACTGAGTCAGAAATCGGGGATAGTGATCGGCCGCAGCTACCATGCCAACACCCTACTCTTCAACGCAAAACCTGTCGTCGTACAGACCAAGTCAAACCGCTCTGAAGTGTACTCGACGAGTACAGGTCATGTACAGAAAGGGGGAAGGAGGTGCGACGGCAAACGTAGTAAGCGGCGTTGCAGCCTACTGTCGCAGCCTATCAAGGAGATTGAGCACAGATTGGCAACAGCTCACTACAACCTGCTGCGGTTCAGCGTGCTGTTAGAGACTTCGATTCAGCTAAATCGGGATGACAGGATTCGAACCTGCGACATCCTGCTCCCAAAGCAGGCGCGCTACCAAGCTGCGCTACATCCCGTAAACTCGTAAATAGTATAGCCTGCTTTTGCCGCCCACCGGCAAGGCCACCAAGATGGACTCCCGCAGCTGGAACTTACACGACCTACCCGGCATGACTGCCCAACACGAACAGCAGCTTGCCCAAATCGGCATTCAGACAACAGCCCAACTGCTGCAGCGCAGCCGCAATCTGCCCGAACAGCAAAACCTAGCTCGCCAGCTGCACCTACCGCTGCGCTACATCCTCAAATGGGTAGCTCTAGCAGATTTGGCCCGCATTCCCAGCGTTGGCTGTCAGTACAACGGCCTGCTGCTCCATGCAGGCATTATCTCCGTCAGCCAGCTAGCACAGACTGCTATGGGCAACCTGCACCCCAGGCTCCGCCGCTTCTACGCAGCAACGCTCAGCCGCTGCGACGATTGCCCTCGGCAAGATCAGGTCGCCCTCTGGATTCGTGAGGCGCGTCAAATAGCCGCGCGCTAGTTCTTCGGACCAGCCCCTATGCTTAATCGGGATACCAGAACATCCCTTTAATGCCTTCTGGATCGGGCATAAAGCCCAGGCCCCGGTAAAAATCCACGACATGGGGGTCAGCAAATAGCGTGACGTTGCTGATATCCTCGCTGCGCAGCTTTTTGACCAGCTGCTTCATCAGCGCCTTACCCAAGCCCTGCCCTTGAAAGTCCGGGTGCACCACAACATCCCAGATCGTGGCGTTGAAGGCATGATCTGAAGTGGCGCGGGAGAAGCCTATCAGGCGGCGACGGTTGCCCCGCTGTTCCCACATCGTCACCACCAGAAAGCTATGCTGAATCGCTTTTTTGACTTTGCGAATCGGGCGTCTGGCCCAGCCCACAGCGCTGCAAAGCTCTTCTAGCTCATACAGGTCTATGTCGCGATCGGTGCTGAAAAAGATCCGAGTGCTCCCATCATCGCTCTGCACCTCTGCCAGTACCGAGCTTGACGGGGTTGACTTGGGGGCCGACGTCGTATCTGAGTTGATAAATAAACTTTTCCAAAACCCCATGCAGGCGCCGATGATGTAGATACAAGTCGAAGAGCATTACTAAACTAGTATATCCCCTTAAAATCTTTGCTCTTCTGAAACCTTTTCTGGAACTATCTAATATCGTCTAAGCCAGGAGTGGTGGCTTATCCAGACCGATTTCTTGGGAAACCTGATAGATAGGACACCCGTGCTTCTGCGTCTCTCCTTGGAAGCGACCCCATCAGGACTAGACTTTTGCCGCCCGCTCACCCGTCCGGTGTTAACGTGACATCCATGGAGTTCCTAGCCCCAACAATGACTGCTGGCTTAAAATCCTCGACGATCGAACTACTTAAGCGCTTTAACCGGGCGTTTCCCCAGTTCTATGAGCAGTTTGTCAGCAGCGAAATTCAGCTTCAGAACCTGCGCCTGGCCTACCAACTCTACAGAAGCAAAAAAGCGGTCATTGAAATCAAGCCCGAGGGCAACCGCAGCGCCCTCCATTTCGCCTACCGCAATCAGTCTTTCCTGCTCAGCGACATCTTCGGCGTGTTGGCAGCCTATGGCCTGACCATCCACAATCTCAGCCTCTACGGCCAGATCTACCCTCCCATGCTGGTTTTCATCAAGCTGGTGGTCTCTAGAGGCGGTAAGGCTCTGACTGGGCAAACCGCCGAGAACGTCTGCCGGGCGATTCGAGAAGCCCTAGCCGGCCGCTTTGAAGTGGAGGAAATGCTGACGGTAGAGTTTAACCTCGATGCTGGGCTAGAGCAGGTAGAGACCGAGTTTTATGTGGATCCGGTGTTTCACCTGCCGGCGCTGCTCATCGAGGCCGATAACCAACCAGGGCTCTTTTACAAAGTCATGTACGCCATCTGGCAGGAGGACCTGCTGGTGGTGAACGCTAACCTGCTGGTTTGGCGGGGCCGGACCCGTCTAATTCTTTATCTCCTAGGGCCCAACGAGAGCTTGATTCCGGAGTATCTGGGGCAAAAGATAGCCGAGGGTGTCCGCTACCGCCTCTTAGGGAAAGGGTAGCCAGCGCATCAGTCAGGGGTACAGCTTGGGAGCTAAGCCGCTAAGCTACAGCAGGGCCTCGAAGCCAGGAGCCGAACTAGGGAACTGTGCCGGAGAACAAAATAAGGGGGATTCCGATTCGGGGTAGGATCGAGGCATGCCGAGCATTACCCTCCGGGGAGTCCCCCACAGCTACCGTTTAGTTGCCCCTGCGGAGCACTCCGCAACCCTGGTTTTTATTCATGGCTGGCTTTTAAGTCAGAAGTACTGGTCTCCTGTCATAGAGCAGCTCAGCCCTCAATTCCAGTGCTTGAGCTACGACCTGCGAGGGTTCGGCGAGTCGTCTCAGCATTTAGATGGCTACCAAGCCGGTATGCTGCCGTTGGCTCAGCGCCTAAGCTCCTCCTATTCGCCATTCAGTCTGGCTGCCTACGCTCGAGATTTAGGAGAATTGCTAGAGCAGCTTAACCTGCCAGCAGTCTGGCTGGTGGGTCATTCCTTAGGCGCCAGCATCGCGCTGTGGGCAGCCTACTGCTACCCCCAGTGGGTAGCGGGGGTCATCTGCGTCAATGCGGGAGGAGGGATTTATCTTCGCCGGGAGTTCGAGCGGTTTCGTGCGGCGGGCCAGCAGATTGTCCGCTTTCGGCCTCAGTGGTGCCAGCATGTGCCGGGGCTTGATCTAGCGTTTACCCGGATGATGGTCGTCCAGCCCTTAGCACGACAGTGGGGGCGACAGCGCCTGCTCGACCTGCTGCAGGCTCACCCAGAAGCGGCCGTAGGATCTCTAGTGGAGTCTACAACGGAAGAAGAAGTCCATCTGCTGCCCCGCATCGTGTCTCACCTAGCCCAGCCGGTTTACTTCCTAGCAGGAGACAAGGATCGGGTGATGGAGCCCAGGTTTGTACATTACCTTGCCAGCTTTCACAGCTTGTTCAAGACTGAACAGAGCAATGTCTTTGAGCTCTCTAACTGCGGCCACATGGCGATGGTAGAACATCCCTGCCAGGTCGCTGAGAGAATTGCGGCTTTTTTAAGCTGAGCGCTTGAGGTACTGACTGCGGATAGCTCTTGAAGAGAGAGGGCGACCCACCCGCTATTGAATAGCTTAAAACTTGCCCTATTAGGACTCAACCTTGAAGTCTTTTATCTATAGCTTTGGCCAGGTCGCTTAGAACGAGAGCTGCTGGTAATAGCCACCCCTGAGACGGCGACCTGACGCGCAATCGCCTTACGACTATTT
>DATNQE010000691.1:0-5369 GCA_036702895.1 Trichocoleus sp.
AAAAGATGCGATCGCAACGGAGAACCTCATGACCTCAGAGCCCAGACCCCCCCTGGAAATTTGGGCAGGCATAGAATGCACCGTCAACCGGGTTGGTGATACCTACGGCGACCAGCTAGAGCGCAACGGCCATCTTACCCGTCCCACCGACCTCGACCTGTTTGCTTCTTTGGGGATTCGCGCTATTCGCTACCCGGTGCTCTGGGAACGCACTGCCCCCGACAGCATTGAGCAGGCCGACTGGAGCTGGGCCGACGAGCGGCTAGAGCGTCTGCGGCAGCTTGACATTCGCCCCATTGTTGGGCTCGTGCATCACGGCAGTGGGCCGCGCCACACCAGTTTGGTCGATCCCCAGTTCCCCGAAAAGCTGGCGGAGTACGCTGGCGCTGTGGCAATCCGCTACCCCTGGGTTGAGTACTACACCCCGGTGAATGAACCGTTGACGACGGCTCGTTTCAGCGGTCTTTACGGTCACTGGTACCCCCACGGGCGTGACGATCGCACGTTTTTCCGGACGCTGTTCAATGAGTGTCGCGCCACCATTCTGGCAATGCAGGCCATTCGCCGAGTGAATCCCCAGGCCAAGCTGGTGCAGACTGAGGATTTGGGCCACGTCTTTAGTACGCCGCTGCTGGCTTACCAGGCAGAGCTGGAAAACGAGCGCCGCTGGCTCAGCCTCGATCTGCTCTGTGGCCGGGTCAACCGCCACCATCCGCTGTGGGACTACCTCCAGGGCGGCGGCGTTGAAGAAGCCGAGGTTCAGTGGTTTGAAGAGAACGCCTGCCCGCCTGACATCGTGGGCATTAACCGCTACCTGACCAGCGATCGGCTGCTGGATGAGCGGCTAGAGCGCTATCCTGCCCATGTCCACGGCGGCAATGGCAAGCACCGCTATGCCGATGTGGAAGCGGTGCGGGTTTGTGCTGACGGCATTCCCTCCCCCTATCAACTGCTAAAGGCGGTGTGGCAGCGCTACGGCCTGCCGCTGGCGGTGACAGAGGTGCACCTGGGCTGCACCCGCGAGGAGCAGCTGCGCTGGCTCAAGGAAGTGTGGGAGGGGGCTGAGCAGCTGTGGCAGGAAGGGGCCGACGTGCGCGCCATCACCGCCTGGTCACTGCTGGGTGCCTACGATTGGAACAGCCTGCTGACTCGGTTTGACGGCCATTACGAGCCGGGGGTGTTTGACTTGCGATCGCCCCAACCACGCCCTACTGCGCTAGCCGATATGCTGCGCTATCTGGCTCAGGGGCGCTCTTACAACCATCCCCTGCTGGCGGCGCCCGGCTGGTGGCAGCGCGATGAGCGACTGCTGTATCCTCCGGTGCACTGTGCAGAGGCCGAGGGAGCTGAGTTGCCCTTCATCGTTACCGATGGCGCAGCGATAGCGAGCCCCAGCGCCACAGGCTCCGACGCTTTGCGTCTGGATGCTCCAGCCCCGCTGCTAATTACCGGCGCGACGGGAACTTTGGGCCGGGCCTTTGCCCGCCTGTGCGAAGTCCGAGGCATTCCCTACCGCCTGCTGGGTCGCCAGGAGATGGACATCACCCATCCCGAATCGGTGCAGACCGCGCTGCGAGAGCTGCGGCCCTGGGCCGTGATCAATGCTGCTGGCTACGTGCGCGTAGATGATGCCGAGCGCGAGCCCGATGTCTGTCGCCGGATTAATGCCGAGGGGGCGGCTATTTTGGCGGAAGCCTGTGCTAATCACGACGCGGCCTACGTCACGTTCTCCTCCGACCTAGTCTTTGACGGCAGTGATGCGGCTCCTTATGTTGAGAGCAGCGCCGTGGCTCCGCTTAACGTCTATGGCCACAGCAAGGCCGTGGCTGAGCGCTGGGTATTGGACAAGCATCCCTGCGCTCTAGTCGTGCGCACCAGCGCCTTTTTTAGCCCCTGGGATGAGTACAACTTCTTGTCAGTGATGTTGCGATCGCTGTCCTCTGGTCAGCCTTTCGTCGCGGCTGCTGACGCCATCGTCTCGCCTACCTACGTGCCCGATCTGGTCAACGCTACGCTCGATCTGCTGATCGACGGCGAGTGCGGTCTCTGGCACCTAGCGAATGCCGGAGCCATCTCCTGGGCCGATCTTGCTCAGGAAGTCGCTGTGCTGGCTGGGTTCGATGCCTCTGGTATTGAGGCGCGCCCTGCTAAGGATCTCGCCTGGGTAGCTCCCCGCCCGATCTACAGCGCCCTCAGCAGTGAGCGAGGTGTTTTGCTGCCGACTCTAGATAAGGCTATTGGCTGCTACCTCCAGGCCCGTCAGACAAACTAGTTCCTACGCGTGTTTTAGGAGCATGCTTAGCGCACCCTCTCCGGACAGGGTGCGCTGAGAGCCAACATTTGAATGGAGCCCCGCTCCGTAGAGCGCAAATTCAAATTAGAGGAATATCTCAGACTAGAGGTGAGAGCTCCTCTTCCATGGCTGCGGCTAGGGTTGCTTCGCTGAGGTAGGTGGTCATCGCGGCTGCGTCTAACGGAGGGCTAAACAAATAGCCCTGCATTTCGATACAGCCCATGGCCCGCAGGCAGGTGACCTGGGCTTCGGTTTCAACCCCCTCGGCCACCACGTTGAGGTGCAGCCCCTGGGCCATGGCGATGATAGCGGTAACCATGGCCCGGTCAGGGGCGTTGTGGGCAACGTCATGGACAAAGGCGCGGTCAATCTTCAGGCCCTGCAGCGGAAACTTTTTTAGATAGCTCAAGGAGGAGTAGCCGGTCCCAAAGTCGTCCATAGATATTCGCACGCCCAGCTGCTGTAGCGCCTGCAGAGTTTCAAGGGTGGTCTCGATATCTCGCATGGCGGCTGTCTCTGTGATCTCGAGCTCCAGAGCTGAGGGGTGCAGCGACGTCTCCGCCAGGACAGTAGCCACGGTTGTCACTAAGTCGGGGTGCTGTAGCTGGCGGGCCGACAGATTGACTGCCACCCGCAGGTCTGGTAGGCCTGCTCGGCGCCAACGGTGGCTTTGGGCGCAGGCCTGGCGCAGCACCCACTCCCCAATCGGCACAATTAGCCCCGTTTCTTCGGCCACCGGAATAAATGTCTGGGGCGGCACCAGGCCAAGCTCCCGGTGCTGCCAGCGCAGCAGCGCCTCGACCTGCACCACCTGGCCGGTATCAACGTTGATCTGAGGCTGGTAGTGGATGACAAACTCCTGCCGATCCAGCGCGCTGTGCAAACTGTTTTCCAGGGTTAGCCGTTGGGATGCCTGGGAGTTGAGGGTAGCTGTATAGAACTGAAAGTTGTTGCGGCCCTGCTCCTTGGCCCGGTACATAGCAGCGTCGGCATTTTGCAGCAGGGTAGTCATGTCCTCGCCATCTTGGGGAAACAGCGCAATGCCAATACTGCTGCTGATGTGCAGCTCATGACCGTCTAGCAGCAGCGGCGGCTTGAGCGCATCGAGCAGCCGCTGAGCGATTTTAGCCGCATTGCTGGGGGAAGGCAGATTAGGCAGAATCAGGGTGAACTCGTCTCCACCCCAGCGGGCAATGGTATCTTCCTGCCGCAGCGCCTGGACCAGCCGCTGGGTGACCTGCTGAAGCAGCAGGTCGCCGACCGCGTGCCCCAGGGTGTCGTTGATGGTTTTGAAGCGATCGAGATCTAGAAAAAAGACGCCCAGTGTTTGCTGAGTCTGCTTTGCTAAGGTGAGGGAGACGGGCAGCTGCTGGTTAAACAGCACTCGGTTAGGCAGTCCGGTCAGGGCATCATGGAACGCTTGATAGCGCATCTGGGCCTCGGTTTGCTGTCGCTTGATGGCGCCGCCCAGGCTGGCTGCGATCGCAACCAAAATCGACTCCTCATTATTGGACCACTGGCGCTCAGAGCAACAGGCATCAAAACCAATGTGGCCCCAAAGCTCTCCGTCCATAAAAATAGGCACCATCAGAATCGACAAAATGCTGTCCTGCCGCAGCAGCGCCTGTTCCGATTGCGGAAACTGCCGGGTAATTCCCTGGATTGCCTGGCCCTGACTAAAGGCCTGGTACCAACGCTCCAAGCCGCACGTTGCGTAGGGCAAGTTCTGCCAGTGGTCCTGGTGGAGCGACGCCGCTATGCCCGTCTGGGTCCACTCGTATCGCATACTCATGGCTCGCAGCCCGGTAATCGGGTGTAGGTGATTCTCAAAGATATAAACCCGATCCACCTCAGCCGCTTTGCCTAAAATGGCTAATACCTCTGGCAGCGCGGCCTCGAGCTGGCTGGCCGTGAGCAGCTGACGGCTGGCCTCTGCCACGCCCTCTAGCAGGCGGTCACGCCGCAGCACCTCAGCTTCCCCTCGCTTGCGCTGGGTAATGTCTTCCACAGTGCCCTCATAGCCCACCAGCTGCCCCTGCTCGTCAAAAATGCTGCGGGCCGACTCTGACACCCAGATGATGCTGCCATCCTTGCGATAGACCTCAGACTCAAAGCCCAAGACTGCACTATTGGCCGCCATCTCCTGAATGAACTCCTGACGGCGGCCAGGGTTGACATACAGCTGTCGGCCAATGTCGGTGAGATGGGCCATCATCTCGGCCTCCGACTCGTAGCCATACAGCCTTGCCAGCATCGGATTAACCGTTAGATAGCGGCCGTCGGGCGTGCTTTGAAAAATTCCTTCCACCGCGTTCTCAAAGATGCTGCGGTACTTTGCCTCCGCCTGCTGCAGGCAAGCCTCTGCCTGTTGTCGCTCAATGGCCAGGGAAATGGCCGCTGTCGCTATCCGCAGCAGCGCGACCTCTGAAGGCTGCCAAGGCTGAGCCGTCAAACAGTTGCTAAAGCCTACCAGCCCCACAAAAGTTCCTTTGACCAGGACCGGCAGCAGCAGCAGCGACTTAACATTTACAGGCGGGGCACAGAGAATCTGCTGCTGGAGGTCGTTAAACTGCTTCCAAGTCAGGTTGACTAGGCCCTCCCGAGCAAGCGTTTCTAGCCAGTCGGGAAACACAGCATCTACTGGAATGGCCTGAAAAAGGGGATTTTGCAGCGTCGGCAAAATCCCCTCGGCAGTCCACTCTGCTACCTGCTGGGCGATCAGAGCTCCTGCGCTAAATGGGCCTGCCCCCCCTGGCTTCTCCACCGGCTTCTCCACCGACTTCTCCATCGGCTGCTCCGCTGGGTGCAGGCAGAAGTAGTAAACCCGACTAGCGCCAGAAACTCGGCCCAGGGCTTCCAGAATCGGGTTCATCCAGTCGGCAGGCCAGGGGGCATTGAGCGACAGCAGCTGCGCCTGAATCTCGACCAGGGTAGACAGGTACTGCTCCCGCCGGGCCAGCGCTTGATCCGTTAGAACTCTCTCGGTGACATCTTCAAACGTGCACAGCACCCCGATAACCGCGGCCGTCTCATCCCGAATAGGTAATTTGCTGCAGTCAATCCAGTGGCGGCTGCC
>DATNQE010000692.1:0-2480 GCA_036702895.1 Trichocoleus sp.
CCCACCAGTGGCGCACCGACTCTAGCGCCAGGTAAGGACAAACTGCACTCGCACCGTAGCCAATCAGGCAGGCAAAGTGGTGGGTGCTCCAGCACTGGGCCGTATCCACCACCAGCGAGGCTCGCATTCTTAGCCCTTGGCTAATCAGGAAGTGGTGTACTGCGCCTACGGCCAGCAGGGGTGGGATGTAGGTGGTTTCGCTGCTGAGGCTAAGAGGCTGGTCGGCAGAAGTGCGATCGCTCAAAACCAAAATCGCCTTGCCCTCGCGCACCGCCGCTGCTGCCTGCTCGCACAGTGCCCGCACGGCTTTTTCCAGTCCTGCTGGGCCGTCAGCAATGGAGTACAGCGTTGATAGGGTAGCGGAGGCAAAGCCAGACTGCCGAATCAGCTCCAGCTCAGGCTCGTTGAGCACCGGGCTCTCTAGCTTCAGCAGCTTGGCGTACTCAGGCTGCTCTTTGAGCAGATTGCCCCGCGCTCCCAGCTGGGTTGTTAGCGACATCACCAGCCGTTCCCGCAGCGGGTCAATGGCCGGGTTAGTCACCTGAGCAAAGCGCTGCTTAAAGTAGTTGTAGAGCAGGTGAGGTTTGTCAGAGAGCACCGCCAGCGGAATGTCGTCGCCCATGCAGTAGGTCGGCTCTTTGCCCAGCGCCGCCATATCCTGAATGATCATGTCCAGGTCTTCGGCGGTATAGCCAAAGGCAGCCTGTAGCCGCAGCAACTCCTCAGGAGAAGCCTGTTTTGCTTCACTAAAGAGCTGGGGCTGGAGCTCCTGCCGATGCTGCCGCAGCCACTCTCCATAGGGCTGCCTGCGCGCAATTCTTTCCTTCAGCGTCCAGTTCTTGAGAATTTCATGGGTGCCTAGATCCACCGCAATCATCTGGCCAGGTCCCAGACGGCCCTTCTCGATGACGTTGGACGGCTCAATATCCACCACCCCGGCTTCTGAGGAGACAATCACATAGCCGTCTTTGGTGAGCACGTAGCGGGCCGGACGCAGGCCGTTGCGGTCTAGCGTGGCTCCCACCTGCTGACCGTCGCTAAAGACGATCAGCGCGGGGCCGTCCCAGGCTTCCTGCAAGCCGCTGTAATACTCGTAGAAATCAACAATTTCAGGATGCTGGGCCAGGTCGGGCTGGTTGTTATACGCCTCCGGCACCATGATCATCAGCGCCTCTTGGGGCGTACGGCCGGAGCGCACCAGCATCTCCATGACGTTGTCCAAGTTGGCGGAGTCGCTATTTTCAGAGTTGACAATCGGCTTGAGCAGCTCGACGCGATCGCCCCACACCTCATGACCCAGCTCAGCCTGACGAGCCATCATCCAGTTGATATTGCCCACCAGCGTATTGATCTCGCCGTTGTGACCGATTAGCCGCATCGGGTGTGCCAGCGGCCACTTGGGCATGGTGTTGGTACTAAAGCGGCGGTGATAGACGGCGAAGGGGCTGACGTAATCCGGGTTGTTCAAGTCCTCGTAGAACGCGCCCAGCACCTCCGAACGCACCATGCCTTTGTAAACAATCGTGCGACAGGAGAATGAACAGACGTAAAAATCTCGTAAGCCTTTATAAAAATCGGCGTCTGCCGACTGCTCACTGGCTAGGATGGCTCCAACGGTGTACAGCACTTGCCGTCTGACCAGGTAGAGTTTCCTTTCTAGCTCGTCTCCCGCAAGGTCTGTGGATTGGACCACAATCTGCTCAATCAGCGGCTGGTTTTGGCGAGCGAGCTGTCCCAAAACCCCAGGTCTGACGGGCACCTGCCGCCAACCTAGTGTTTTTAGACCTTCAGCCGCCACGACTTGCTCAAACTCCTGGCGCACCCTAGCTGCCGCCGCTTCGTGTAGGGGCAAAAAGATCATGCCAACGCCTGTCTTCTCAGGCTCAAGGGCAGGATGTCCGTGTTCTGCCGCCCACTGGCTGAACAAATTCCAGGGAATCGCCGTCATGATGCCTGCGCCGTCGCCCGAGTCCTGGTCAGCACAGCACCCACCCCGGTGCTCCATGCAGCCAAGTGCTTTGAGCGCCTTTGCTACCAACTCATGGCTAGGCTGGGCCGCTTGACTTGCGATAAAGCCAACCCCACAGGCGTCACGCTCTTCTACAAGCCACTTCGGCCCCCACTCAGGACCCCATTCGGCGGATTGAGCTCCATTGTGAGCAGAGGACGGATGATTTTGATTGACCGACGTTTTTCCCATGGAACAGCTCGTTGTAGAAAGGTGGTGAAAGTGGGGTCGCAGGACCAAGTGAGCCCCGCCCACAGCAAAAGGTCTATGGGCTGATATAGGTCTACTGATAGTCAAAGACTAAGGATTGAAGATTATACCCAATCCCCTTCTCCATTAGCGGTAGTAAATACATCAAAATAGCTTCAGCTTTGGAGCCGCAAAGCTCTATCACAGGTCTATTGGGCTCTATTTTTGAATGTATGCTGAACCTTTGATGACAAATCAGCAGTTTGAGATAGCCAGGAGCAAT
>DATNQE010000696.1:0-3956 GCA_036702895.1 Trichocoleus sp.
CGTTAGTTGGCAGCGTAAACTCAGGCGCCGGCTCGCCAATAGGAACTTGCGGGCCACCCATTGCCAGGGCAGGATCGCTACCCACCAGCCAGGTAAGCCCAACTAAACAAATACTCAATAAGCTGCGAACAAAGGCCCGACGCAACATACCCCATCGCCCCAACAAACTTTCTTAACGAAAGTTTACAGTAATTGCTGTAGCGGAGTCACCTTGAAGAATTCGTGGGATGAGTCTCCACACTAGAGGCAGTCAGCCTAAGCCAACGGAGCCGCTCAAGCTGACTCTAGATTCATCTGAAAAAAGTCTTCAGGCTCCACTACGCGAAGCACCTGAGGTGGCCGATTGCCTGTTGGCTCTAGTGCTTCCTGCGACCGGGGTACTACCGTTACCCAATGACCCGTTTCTGGATCTCGATAGGTCAGAAAGGGATTGGTGCGCAGCTGTGGTTGTGACGACATGTTCATGGGGAATCTGAATGTAGTTAGCCCTGGGGTAAATGGCTCAACTCTAGCCGGCAAGCAACGTTGCTTAACAGTACTATCTGCGACCTGGAACACACTCGGCATCAGATAAATCCCGGAGATTCGAAATAAATCTATGCCTTTGTCCGTAACCCTATCAGTAGGATGAGGGGGTGGCAATTGGGCAGAGACCCCTTATGACCTTAACTGAACAAATACTGGCCAATTTGCCGGGAAACCCATTGGCAGGTCTGCGTCGAACTGACCAGCTTTGGCAGCAGTACCGAGACGGTGATATTCCCGCGCCGCAAGTTGTCAAGCAGGATGCCGAGCCTTTGGGCGTAGTTGATTGGGACGCCATCATCTGCGGCGGCACTCTAGGGATTCTGCTGGGGGCAGCGTTGATTCAGCGCGGCTGGCGAGTAGCGCTGCTGGAGCGTGGGTTGCTCAAAGGTCGACAGCAGGAGTGGAACATTTCGCGGCGGGAGCTTCAGGCCCTGGTAACGGTGGGCCTACTGAGCGAAACAGAGCTAGAGGGTGCGATCGCATCTGAGTACAACCCTGCCCGCATCCAGTTTATGGGCGGCGACCCGGTGTGGGTAAAAGATGTGCTCAATGTCGGGGTCGATCCGGTTTATCTACTGGAGACCCTGAAGCAAAAGTTTTTGGCGGCGGGTGGGGTGCTGTTTGAGCACACCCCTTTTGAATCGGCAGTGGTGCATCCCAATGGGGTCACAGTACAAGCCGGACAAAGCTTTACCACGCGCCTGCTGATCGACGCCATGGGGCACTTTTCGCCCATCGTAGGCCAGGTGCGAGACGGCCAGCCGCCCGAAGCCGTTTGCCTGGTCGTGGGCACGTGTGCCGAGGGCTATAGCCAAAACAACAGCGGCGACCTAATCACCACGTTCACTCCCATTCGCAACCAGTGCCAATACTTTTGGGAGGCGTTTCCGGCCAGAGATGGCCGCACCACCTATCTTTTCACCTACTTAGATGCAGCTAGCAGCTGCATTTCCCTGGAAACCCTGTTTGAGGAGTACTGGGCGCTGCTGCCCCAGTACCAAGGTACGCCGCTAGAAAAGCTCAGCTTTAAGCGGGCGCTGTTTGGCTTTTTCCCCTGTTACCAGGACAGCCCCCTGCGCTACCCCTGGGGCCGCATGGTGCCTGTTGGAGACAGCAGCGGTGGTCAATCCCCCCTGAGTTTTGGTGGCTTTGGGGCCATGATTCGCCACCTGGAAAGACTAGTGCAGGGTCTTGACGAAGCGCTCCGCCAGGACTGTTTAGACGCTGTGGCCCTGGGCTGGCTCCAGCCCTATCAGCCCAACCTAGCGGTAACGTGGCTGTTCCAAAGATCTATGAGCGTTGGCGTGGATCAGCACCTTCCTGACCAGCAGATCAACCGCCTGCTAGCAACTATCTTTGCCGACATGGCCCGCTTGGGAGAACCTACCCTCAAGCCTTTTTTGCAAGACGTGGTGCAGCTTTCCGGGCTAAGTCAAACGCTAGCCGTTACCGCCCTTAAGCATCCGGCATTGGTCGCCCAGATCATCCCTCAAGTGGGCCTTGCCCCGCTGCTCAATTGGATGAGACACTACGCAGGCTTAGCTGGCTATAGCGCACTGTATCCGTTGGTTCAGGCCGTTCGCCCATTGCTAAAGCACCTACCTGCAGCTCAGCAGTACTTTGCCCACCGCTGGCTGGATGCCCTACACTACGGCTCCGGCAACGACTATACCCCGTAACTATGGATTTTTCGCCTGCTCGTCAACGCTTCTACCAAGCTGTGCAGCTCCCGGAAGATCAAATTGATCTGGCTGCTGCTGCTCTCTACATTGCCCAGGAGGAGTACCCTCATTTGGACGTGGAAAGTGCTTTTCAGACCCTCGACCACATGGCCGAAGCAGTGCGCCAGCGGTTGCCGGAGGAGCCTTACCCCCTCAAGATTATCCGCACCCTAAACCAATACTTGTTTGTAGAGTTGGGCTTTGCAGGCAATACGGACAACTACTACGACCCCCGCAACAGCTTCTTCAACACTGTGCTGGAGCGGCGCACAGGCATTCCTATTAGCCTTTCTCTGGTGTATCTAGAGGTTGCTCGGCGCATCGGTTTTCCGATGGCGGGCGTGGGGTTGCCGGGCCATTTTTTGATTCGGCCTACCTTGGAGGACATGGCAATTTTTGTCGATCCGTTTCACCAGGGCGCAATCTTGTTTGAGGAGGACTGCCGCGATCTGCTGCGGCAGATTTACGGCGAGGAAGCTAAGCTCCAGCCTCACCACCTAGAAACAGTCAGTACCAAGGCGCTGCTGTCACGGATGCTGAGCAATTTGAAGATGATTTACCTGCACCAGCGCAACGTTGCCAAAGCGCTAGCTGCCATAGACCGCATTCTCCTGATGTTTCCTGATGCGGCTCCGGAGCTGCGCGATCGCGGTTTGATCTATTACCAGCAGGGTCGCCTAACGGAGGCCCAATATGATTTAGAGCAGTATCTCTACGAGCGGCCGGACGCGACCGATGCCTATGAAATTCGTCAGGTGATTGAGCAGATAGAGCGGGTGAAAGACTATTAGTATCGCTTATCTGAAGTGAGAAAACGCTTCATAACGATCAACGCGCAGTAATGCCACCCAACTTGGCTAATCTGCGTTATG
Source organism: Trichocoleus sp. (assembly GCA_036702895.1). Lineage (GTDB taxonomy): Bacteria > Cyanobacteriota > Cyanobacteriia > Phormidesmidales > Phormidesmidaceae > JACVSF01. The sequence goes on from DATNQE010000696.1 coordinate 3,122, forward strand.
GTGTCGACAATTCACAACCTGAGCTAGCTTACGAGCTCTGACCGTCAGAATTTGAGTTTTTGGAGATAGTAAAGTCGATGTTTCACAATCCGCCATAGCCATTTTTGCTGGCCCAGATGCAGGCAGTTTGGTAGCACAATTTGCGATCGCGGGGTGCAAGCCCCTACTCAATGGGGAGCTACTTGCTGCTTTTATGGAAGAGGCAGATTCCGTTATAGGGTGCTTTCGTCCCGTAGCCCATTTTGTTGCTTTTAGTACGGAACCTTCCCTAGCTCCTGGAGTTATAAGAAACTAGGTAATCCCGTAGGACGGGTGAAACCATCATAAGATTGTCTGCACAGGATTGTCTGAAAGAGAGCACTCACGCAGCACTACAGGTTGTAGCAATAATTTCTCTCGAAACCTCTATGAGAAATCAGTGTTTACCCTGCAAAATCATTGTTCGTAATGTCCTTGTCCTGCTGGCAGCTTGGGCAGGCATATTGCTGTTTGTCGCAGATACTCACGCTGTAGCGAACGGCCAGTCCCAGCGTTCAGAGGCTCTACGCCGTCTGTTTCTCTACCAAGTTGCTACTCAGATGCAGCAGGGCAGCTAATCGGCAATTGGGTTGCCTGATTTAGGCACGCCCCATAGCTACTCACTGAAGCTGGGGCGGAGTGTAGGGAGGATCCCTTAGCTGGGTTTTGCTCCCACACGCGCCTAGCCCACTGCTCTAGGCAGCCTGGCAACAGCTACAACACGCGAACAGCGCATCAAGCAGCCCGCCCTTACTTGGGACGGGCTATTTGATGAAGCTATAAGGTAACTCTAGGGCTAGATTTGGCGGGTCTTTTC
>DATNQE010000704.1:0-3771 GCA_036702895.1 Trichocoleus sp.
GGCTCAGCAGTTTCAAATCACCCCCCCTAGCGCTGAAGCGATCGCCCATGCCCTGACTCCGACAGCCATAACAGCGTTTCTCGAGGCCGTTCAGGAGGAGCAGTTTCGCCGCCGCTACTTCTATCAAGTGCCCGTGGCTACTCTGGCAGCGCTGGGATGAGCCCCCCATCGTCTAGTCCAACCCGGCCTGATGCTCACACTTAAAGCCCTTGGCCTGCCAGTCGGCCCAATCGACTTCAGCGAGGGGAACCATTTCAGCGCATTGAGGCCAATACACCTGGCTCACAACCGCCCAGACTCCGCTGCGGCCAACGTCTAGCACTGTTTTCAAGAAACTTTCGCGGTTGCCAGGCCGCCCCGTTTCCTCCAGCCCTACGACATCCACCCAAATTCCGTGTGCCCCCAGCATGATTTGCCCCATCCACTGGGCTCGCGGCAGGTGTTGCCTAGAGGTGACAATTTGTACGTGGCGGCTGCCCCACTGCTTGAGCACCGGCAGGCTATAGCGGAAGTTGTCGAACGTGGACTGGGCGCATTTCTCTAACCACACCGCAGCCAGAGAGGCGTGCTCTCGTTCAAAAATCATTTCAATACAGGGATCAGCCGATCCCTGAGAAATCAACACCGGTAGCGGCTGCGGCTGGCTGACCCGCTGCTGTGCCACATATATCTCCCGCCGAATACTGCCCCCTAGCACCAGCACCGCATCCACTGGGCGCGTTGCTCCCTGCAGCAGGCTGCCCAGCCACAGGGTCAGACCCAGAGCCAGCAGCAGCAGGCAGGCTGATCGAGTCCATCGCTTAAGATGCCGCATTTCCCCTTCTTTGCTGCTAGCGGTGTCAAGCTGCAGATTTGCAAGCCTGGGCAAGGTTCCCAGGCTCTACCCATGTCTTACTCCGACGTTCCAGAGGGGCAGCCGAAATTAAAAATTGGGAAAAAACTTTACAGGCATTTTTTTGCTGCACCGGGAAAGACTCCGTTAAAGTGAACACAGCTGAGCCAGCCCTTCCGGGCCTACTCCCGAGCCCCCAATGGCGGTTCCAAACTGTCCTCGGGTAGACTGTCACATAAGCTAACTGCAACAGCTTCCGATGCCGCTACAGTGGTGGCTAAGTCTCCTTAAGGGGTTGCTCTACATAGAGAACTTCCCGTTGGGAAAGCAGCTTTTTCGTCCATGCGTTTTCTCAGGCTAGCGTAGATGAATCTTTCTGTTCGGACGCTTCGATTTTCCCAAGCTACTTTAGTTGGCGGTGCGATCGCATCAACACTCTTAGTTCCAGTTGAGCCTTCTTGGGCCAGTGCGCCCGCCGCCACCGCCACACCTACCTTTGAAAATAGCCCCAAGGCAGTCTTAGACGAAGCTTGGCAGATTATTAACAGTGAGTATGTAGACGGCGACTTCAACCAGGTAGACTGGCAGGCCGTGCGGCAGACGCTGTTAGGGCGGCAGTACACCAGCCGTGAAGAAGCTTACTCCGTTTTGCGATCTACGCTGCGACGGCTCAACGATCCCTATACCCGGTTCCTGGATCCTAGAGAATACGCTGAACTGACCGAGCAGACCTCTGGAGAAACGTCTGGTGTGGGTGTACGGCTGCGGCGCGATGTTCAAACAGGCCGAGTTTTTGTCACTGAAGTTGTCGAAGGTTCCCCGGCCCAGCAGGCAGGCTTACAGGCAGGCGATCAGCTGCTGTTGGTAGACAGCCAGAGCACCGAGCGATTGACCATTGAGGGCATTGCCCAGCGGCTGCGGGGAGAAGAAGGCAGCCGGGTAACCGTGACCCTATCTCGCAACGGCAGCCAGCCCCGCACCGTCGTGCTGACGCGCACCCTGATGGAAATTCCTACAGTGGAATATGCCTTCAAGCAGCAGGGCAGCAGCCGCATTGGCTACATCCGCCTGCTGGAGTTTAACGCCCACGCTGCCGAGCAGATGGAGCGAGCGATTAATCAGCTCACCCAGCAAGGGGTTGAAGGATTTGTGCTGGATTTGCGGGGCAATCCAGGCGGGCTGTACGGGGCCAGCATTGAAATTAGCCGTATGTGGCTGCAGCGGGGAGATATCGTGAAGACCATCGACCGCGATGGCCATAGCGAATCTATTCGAGCCGACGGCACAGCAATTACCCAATTGCCTCTGACGGTTCTGGTCGATGGGCGCTCAGCTAGCTCCAGCGAAATTTTGACGGGCGCGCTGCGAGACAACAACCGCGCCACGGTTGTCGGCAGCACTACCTTTGGCAAGGCCTTAGTACAGTCTCTCCACGGTTTGTCCGATGGCTCTGGCTTGACCGTGACCGTCGCCCACTACTACACCCCCAACGGCACTGACATCAGCCGCAAGGGCATTGTCCCTGACATTCAGGTTCAGCTCTCTGATCGCCAGCGTCTAGAGCTCTTTAGCGATCCCATGCAGTTGGCCACCGCCGCTGACATGCAATACGTGCAGGCCGCTGCTGCACTAGAGCAAACTATCTTAAGCCAGCGAAGTGATCCTGGTACTAGCCCTACACCCCAGCTGGGGCTTATAGAGCCTGAACCGATTGCGCCTTAGTCGGGCCTTGCCTGGTGGCACTCCTGCTGATTAGCAAGCCCAACCGGTCGAAGAATCAAAATGAGTGGGTTGGACCCGCAGCTCTAAATGGGTCTAACCCATTCGCTAATCCATCGGCAGGTGGCTAGAAAAGGCGTAGATACACTGGCCCTCTAAACTATCCTTCAGATCTGAAGGCCGCACTGTTTGGTCACTCAGCGGCAGTTCCCGATGGAATACCTGCCGCCTCAGGCTAACCTGCAGACTGGTGAAGGGATCGCTGCCGCCAGCAACTAGAAACTCTAGCTGGCTGATGGTGGGCCAGGTCAGGAGGGCGTCGAGGAAGGCTGCGATCGCACCCACCTGCGGATGGTCGGCCTGGGTATACCAGTCGCTGGCAACCTCTTCCGGCTGATCCAGCCCCAGGTGGAAGATCAAATGCGCTTGGCTAAAGAGCGCCACCGCCACGGAGCGAGCCTCCTCCTGCACCAGCAGCCCGTGCTGCCGCGCCAGGTTGCGCAGTTTCTCTAGCTGCTCGTAGCGCGACTCCACCGAGAGCGGTCCTTGCTGCCAGCCAATCGCCACCGTTGCTAAATAAGTCTGCAGCAGCAGGTGGCCCAGCTTCTTAGCCTTAGTCGCCAAATAGTTAGAGTTATAGGCCGTCGCCTCGATAATCAGCGGCACCCGGTTAACCATCTCCAAACCGTAACCCTTCAGGCCCGCGATTTTTCGAGGATTATTAGTAATCAGGCAAAACTGCTTCACGCCAATGTCGTTGAGGATCTGCGCCCCAATGCCGTAGTTGCGCTGATCTACCGGGAGACCCAGCTTTTCGTTGGCCTCCACCGTGTCCAACCCCATATCTTGTAGGGAGTAGGCTTTGAGCTTATTGACCAGGCCAATGCCGCGCCCCTCCTGCCGCAAATACACCACGACTCCACGTCCGGCATTGTTGATCATCTTGAGCGCCGCCTGCAGCTGCATACGGCAGTCGCAGCGCAAGGAGCCAAAAGCATCGCCGGTTAGGCACTCGGAGTGAACCCGCACCATTACCGACTGGTCTTTGAAGGTTTCTGGGTCGCCCTGCACTAGCGCTACGTGCTCAGAGCCGTCTAACAGATTGCGGTAGGCATACACCTTAAACAGGCCAAACTGGGTGGGCAAATCCGCCACCGCCTCGCGCTGCACAAATCGCTCGTGCTGCAGCCGATAGCTGATTAGATCAGCAATACTGATCA
>DATNQE010000733.1:0-8795 GCA_036702895.1 Trichocoleus sp.
GCGATGTTTACCGCATCGCCCCAGAGGTCGTAGGAGAACTTCTTGATACCGATGACCCCTGCGACTACAGGGCCAGTGTCAATGCCAATCCTGAGGTTAAAGGGAGCCCCATCTGAGCGCTTGAACGTCGCAATCGCCTGCTGCATGTCTAGCGCCATCTGGGCAACCGCTTCGGCATGGCGCTCCATTTTGTTGGGCAGCCCGCCCACCACCATGTAGGCATCGCCAATGGTCTTAATCTTCTCCAGCCCATGCTTCTCCGCCAGGTGGTCAAAGGTAGAAAAGATTTGGTTGAGCAAATCCACCAGCTCTCCAGGGGAAATGTCTGCCGATAGGCCCGTAAAGTTAACAATGTCGGCAAACAAAATGGTCACGTCGTCAAAGCGATACGCAATCGACTTTGGCTTTTGTTTGAGCTCCTCAGCAATGGGCTGAGGCAAAATGTTGAGCAGCAGCCGCTCCGACTTTTCCTGTTCGGCCTGTAGCGCCTGCTCGGCCCGCTTACGGTCAGTGATGTCGGTAACGAATCCCTCAATCGCCACGGGTTCGGTGTTGTCGGAAGTTACCCAGATGCCCTTCTCCAGCACCCATTTCTCCTGACCAGAGGCAGTGAGAATGCGGTAAATCATCTCAAACGCCCGCTTCTCCAGCCGGGCTGCCTCTAGCTGATTGCCCACATAGGCATGGTCCTCTGGGTGCACCAGAGAGCCAAAGGAAATGCCGCTCTGGTGCAGCAGCTCACGGGGCTGGTAGCCCGTTAGCTCGAAGCAGCCGTCGCTGACAAACTCCAAAGTGCGATCGTCGTTGCACAAGCGTCGATAGGCCATACCCGCTAGATTGCCTAGCAGCGTTGCCAGGGCCCGTCGGCTCTCCCGCAGCGCGGCCTCGGCCTGCTTACGCTTGGTAATATCGGCAACGGTCCCCTCGTAGTAAAGAACCTGCCCAGCACTGCTGCGCACAGCCCGGCTGTTCTCTGAGATCCAAATAATCTCGCCATCGGCGCGATACACCTGAGACTCGCAGTCGGTAATGCCCTCCGGTTTGGTGTGCAGCCGGTGAAGCATCTGGCGGCGGCCCTGAGCATCAACGTAAAGCCGGTTGACGTCAGCAACGCGCCCCATCAGCTCGGCTGGGGTAACGTAGCCCAGCATTTTTGCCAGGGCTGGGTTGGCGCTGAGAAAGCGGCCCTCCGGGGTGACCTGCAAAATACCTTCAGCCACGTTTTCAAAAATGCTGCGGTACTTTTCCTCAGCCCGCCGCAGCGCCACATCAGCCCGCCGCCGCTCGGTGATATCGCGCGCCACCCAGATGGCCCGATTTCCCGGTAGAGGAGACACAATGGCGCTGTACCAGGCCGTTTTTTCAAAGTCGTCGGCCGGGGCTTCGCCGTCAGTTGAGCGCTGGCCTGTCCACTCGCCGATGGGCAGGCTGTACTCAAGCCGCACGGCTTGCCCAGTGTTGAGCGCCTGCTGAATGTGCCGCATAAATAGGGTGGCCTGGTAAGGCGGCAACACCTGATAGACGGTCTTGCCCACGCGCTGGGTATCTGGGCTGTAAAGCAGCTCGGAGTTGGTGGCGATCATGTTGAGATACCGCCCCTCCGAATCAAAGACCGTGATGACGTCGGTCATGGCCGCAAACAGGGCGCGCAGCTCAGCCTCGGAGTCCCGCAGGGCCAGCTCCACCCGCTGACGCTCACGGATCTCACCCAGCAAACGCTGATTGGAGTCGGTGAGAGCAGCGGTGCGGCGAGTGACCCGCTGCTCTAGCTCTTCGTTGGCCCGCTGCAGGGCAGCCTGAGCTTCCTTACGAGCCGTAATATCTTCAACGGTGCCTTCGTAATAGAGAATGGTGCCGGCCTCGTCGCGCACGGCTCGGGCGTTTTCTGAGATCCAAATGATGCTGCCGTCTTTGCGGTAGATCTCGGACTCAAAGCCGATGACTTTGCCCTCCTGCTGCAGCGCCTGAATGAACTCCTCGCGCCGCTGGGGCTTGACGTAGAGCTGCTGCTGGATGCTGGTCAGGTGCCCCATCATTTCGTGGGGGGAGCTGTAGCCGTAGATACGGGCCAAAGCTGGGTTGGCGCTGAGGTACTGACCATCTGGGGTGGTCTGGAAAATGCCCTCGACAATATTTTCGAAGATGTTGCGGTACTTAGCTTCCGCCTGGCGAAGCGCTTCCTCAGCCCGGTTGCGCTCTGAAATGTCGATACCGACAGTGAAGGCAGCGTTGCCCTGGTTGTACTTCTGGGCCACGATCAGAAACTGGCGGCGAACACCACCGACGCTGGCCGAAATCTCCCGATAGGCGTCCTGTTGGTCAGCCTCAAAGAACTCTTTGACGAAAGTGTTGAACTCGTTGCTGGTGTGCAAAAAGCCAATGTGCTGGTCCGTAAACGCCTCCACCGGCAGGTTGAAGGTGTTGGCCAAATGGCGATTGACCCCGAGATAGCGCAGATCAGAGCTAATCCAGGACACAATACCGGGCACAGCATCAAGAATCGCCTGAAGCTGGTCGTGGGCGACTCTCAGCGCGTCCTCTGCCTGCTGACGCTCAACAATCTCAGCAATTAGGCTGTCGTTGGACTCGCGCAGGGCAGCGGTTTGCTCCTGAGCCCGCTGCTCTAGCCGGGCAATTTCCTGCTGCAGCTGCTGGGTGACGGTGGTGCGATCGCACAGCTCCTGTCTCAGCGTTTGGTTCTCCTGCCGCAGCTCCGACAGCCGACTCATCAGCTCAGCTTTAGAAAGGCCGCTGTCAGCAACGGTCGGCTCAGCGTGATCGCCATCGGCAGCCACCGCCTCGGTAATAGTCAGCGAGACCGGGCCGATCTGAAGGCCCTGGACCTTAGAGACAGCAGGCAACGGGAAACTTTCCGTCATAAAAACCTAGCCAAGGATTAGCCAAACGAGCTCATCTATACTTCGCCCCCCTCAGCTAGCTCTCCGGATGCCCCAGATGCAATAGAATCCGGGCCTTTGAAATCTTCACGTTCAAAGGTCGAACCTAAAGTTTGAACCTTGAGGGGTGGCCCAATCAGCGGCGGGGCGCTGGATATACAGAAGCGACCAACTCACACCGCCAGACCGGTCAACACTGCGACTCCTACCGAGAAGCAATCCAGGCTGGAGGACACGCAGGCGACAGATCTAAAAAGGGCCATATGGCTGTGGCTGCACCCTTGAGATTTTTAATATGAACCATATCGCAAAGATTAATCAGTATTGTGCACATCATTTTGCATCACTTAACCTTTTTGGGGGATGGGAGCTTGACCCTGCGCCCCCTCTTTTGGTGTATACGGCGGGAAAGGGGAAAGGATTCAGAGTGTAGGGTTTGGGGGGTGGGGGGTTAGTAAGTTTCTGTCAAATTTCTGATCCTAGTCCCCTTATCCCGTATCTTCTTGCCCCTCAATTTGCGGAGCTTTTATGCCTTCGCCTCCAACTCAATCCACAATTTTTCATCGATACTCCATTTCGCGTGGGAGAATGGGAGGCGCAATTCTGTAGAAGGTGGGAACAGCGGTGAAAGCCCTTGTTGTCGGGAGCGGCGGTCGAGAACATGCTCTGGCCTGGAAACTGCTCCAATCTCCCCGGGTGAGGGAAGTCGTTTGCATTCCAGGCAACGGCGGCACCGCCACGCTGCCTGGGTGTAGCAACGTGGGCATGGCCGTCAATGATTTTGAGGGCATTGCTCGCTTTGCCCTGGTGAACAATTTCTCTCTAGTTGTCGTAGGTCCAGAGCAGCCGCTGGCAGAGGGAATTACGGACTACCTGCAGCAGCAGGGGCTCAAGGTGTTTGGACCGACTCAGGCGGGGGCTCAAATCGAGGCCAGCAAAGCCTGGTCCAAAGCGCTGATGGCCGAGGCGAATATTCCCACAGCCCAATCGGAGGTGTTTACCGATTTGGCGGCGGCGCTGGCTTACGTGCAGCAGCAGGGCGCGCCCATTGTGGTCAAAGCCGACGGCCTAGCCGCGGGTAAAGGCGTCACCGTGGCTCAAACCGTGGAGGAAGCGCAAGCGGCTCTGGAAGATGCCTTTAGCGGCAAATTTGGGGAGGCCGGGAAGCAGGTCGTCATTGAAGAGTTTATGGCGGGGCAAGAGGCGTCGGTCTTGGCCGTTACCGATGGCCAAACGATTCGGCCGCTGCTGCCTGCCCGAGATCACAAGACCATTGGCGAGGGCGATACTGGCCCCAATACCGGCGGTATGGGCGCCTATGCCCCCACCCCCATCGTTAGCCCACAGATGCTAGAGCAGATCCAGCAGACTGTGCTAGAGCCTGCTATTCAGGCCTTCAAAGCGCGCGGCATTGACTACCGAGGCGTGCTCTACGCCGGGCTGATGATTACGCCGCAGGGCGTGCCCAAAGTAGTGGAGTTTAACTGCCGCTTTGGTGACCCTGAGACCCAGGCGGTGCTGCCGCTGCTCGAGACGCCCCTGGCCGATCTGATGGTGGCCTGCGTGGAGGGCCGGCTAGAAGCCTTCCCACCCCTGCAGTGGCATCCTGGGGCGGCGGCTTGCGTCGTCGCTGCGGCTGAGGGGTACCCCGACAAACATACCAAGGGCATGGCGATTACTGGGCTGCAGGAAGCAACAGACACCGGGGCCGTTGTGTTCCATGCCGGAACGCGCAAAAAAGGCAGTGAGATCGTTGCCGACGGTGGGCGTGTGCTGGGCATTACCGGACTGGGAGAGGATTTTGAAAGCGCGATCGCAAATGCCTACGCCGCTGCCGCCTGCATTCAATACGACGGTATCTACTACCGCCGCGACATTGGTTACCGGGTGAGAGCTCAGGGATCGGCCTCAGGCGCTATAGCTTAGAAATTACAGGCGTTCTCAGGGCCTCAAGACATTTCAGTTGCTCGCTAAGCAGTAAGGGTGCGGAGCAACCTTGGAAGAACGTGCCAAAATATAGTCAATCTTCTTAAAATGCGTTAACGCTTTAGACACACTTTGATCGAGCTACTCGCCAAGATACGGGAACTGATTGTGCGCTGGTGGGGCGACTTTACCCTCCAGACCCGGCTGATGGCTGGTGCCACACTCATGGTGTCCCTGATCATGAGTGGCCTCACCTTCTGGGCCGTCAACACCATTCAGCAGGATGCTCGCCTCAACGACACCCGCTTTGGCAGCGACCTGGGCTTGCTGCTGGCCGCCAACGTCGCCCCTCTGGTGAGTGAGAACAACCGCACCGAGCTGGCCCGCTTCTCCTACAGCTTCTACCAGAGCACGTCGAGCGTTCGCTACATGCTCTACGCTGACGAAGACGGCAGCATTTTCTTTGGCATCCCCTTCTCCGAAGCAGCCGTTCAAAACTCCCTCACCCTGCGGCGGCGGATGCAGCTGCCGGAGGACTACGCCCGCAACACCAGCAAGCCCATGGTGCGCCAGCACCTGACCCCCGCAGGCGAAGTCACCGACGTATTTGTGCCGCTCAACTACAACGGCAAACATCTGGGCGTAATGGCCCTAGGCATTAACCCCAACCCCACAGTGGTCGCCTCGTCTCACCTCACCCGCGACGTCACCATTGCGGTGTTTGTCTCGATTTGGGTCATGGTGATCTTGGGCGCGGTGTTTAACGCGCTCACCATTACCCAGCCGATCAAAGAGCTGCTGGTAGGGGTAAAAAACATTGCGGCGGGCAACTTCAGGCAGCGCATCGATCTACCCCTGGGCGGCGAGCTAGGGGAGCTGATCTACAGCTTTAACGACATGGCCGAGCGGCTAGAGCGCTACGAGGAGCAAAACATTGAGGAGCTCACCGCCGAAAAAGCCAAGCTAGAAACCCTGGTGTCTACCATTGCCGACGGCGCCATCTTGCTCGATACCAACATGCACATCGTGCTGGTCAACCCTACCGCCCGCCGCATTTTCGGCTGGGAAGGGCAGGAGGTGACCGGCGAAAATGCGCTGGAGTACCTGCCAAGTCCGGTGCGGGCCCAGCTGACCCGTCCCCTGTTTCAGGCGGTGGCTGGCGAGTCGGAGGGTATGGAGTTTCGCATTTTCCTCAATGAGCCGAGCAGTCGCACCATCCGCATTCTGCTGAATACGGTGCTCGACCAGGCCAGGGAGAACACTAAGGGGATTGCCATCACCGTGCAGGACATCACCCGCGAGGTGGCGCTTAACGAGGCCAAGGCCCAGTTCATCAGCAATGTTTCCCACGAGCTGCGAACGCCGCTGTTCAACATCAAATCGTTCATCGAGACCCTGCACGAGTACGGCCAGGACCTCAGCGACAATGAGCGGAAAGAGTTTCTCGAAACGGCCAACCACGAAACTGACCGGCTCACGCGCCTGGTCAACGATGTGCTCGATCTCTCGCGTCTGGAGTCAAACCGCCAGTATCAGTTTGGCCCGGTAGAGGTGATTCAGCCGATCGAGCAAACCCTGCGCACCTACCAGCTCAACGCTAGAGACAAGCAGATCGAGCTGGCCCACGAAGTTGACCCCGACCTACCGCCTGTGGTGGGCAACTACGACCTGCTGCTGCAAGTATTTGGCAACCTGGTCGGCAACGCGCTCAAGTTCACCGAAGCGGGTGGGCGGGTAGTCTTTCGTGCCTATGCGATCGCAGGGCCAGGGGCAGAGCCCAATCAGCCCAACAGCGTGCGCATTGAGGTGTCGGATACGGGCATCGGCATTGCTCCTGAGGACCAAGAAGCCATCTTTGATCGCTTCTTCCGGGTGGAGAATCGGGTGCACACCCTCGAGGGCACCGGCCTCGGGCTCTCTATCGTGAAAAATATCATCGAGAAGCACCACAGCCAGGTGCATTTGGTCAGCGAGGTAGGCAGCGGCACCACCTTCTGGTTTGACCTGCCGGTGTATACCGCTGACGCCCCTGGAGCAGAACGCAATCAGCCTGCTAACGCGCAGCGTCCGGCGGCAGGAGCCGATGCCATGGCCCTCAAGGCCAGTCTTTGAGCGTTGGGCTCACTTCAGCTTGAGTTCCTGGTTGCTTGGGTTGGATGCGATCGCACCTGAGAGTTGGTCTTTGACCATCGCACTTCGCCCATCGCATCACACCCATCGCACTAGGCTAAACCAGCCCCCGCAGGCATAGCCCCCAGCTGCCGCAGCAGCGACAGCACATCGGCCTGACCCCAATGCTCAATGATTTTGCCATTTTGCACCCGATCAATGTGGATGACGGAAAATTCAACAGTCTTTCCGGAGGGCGCTATGCCCATTAAAGCGCCCCCATGAGTGCCTCTAAAGACGCCTCGGGTAACGACTTTATCGGCCTCTACAATCACCTCTTCAAAGACGTGATAGCCGTCTGGGAAAGCCGCTTGAATAGATAGCGCATACTCGAAAAAAGCATCCGCGCCGGCTATCTGAACACCTCCCATAATGCAGCCTGTGACATCAGGAGCAACCAGCTCACGCCCCCGATTCACATCGCCTTGATCAAAAGCGGCGTAGGCATTTAAGACAAGGGCCTTGCTTTGTTCTGGTGTCATGGACTTACTTCGCTGAAATCGACTGTAGCGACTCTACCGACAGTGCAGCCTGCTCTCATTGACTTGGGTTAAGCGGGGGCTGAATGCGGCGCTTTAAACGACTCAGTGATTCGGGCTCAATTCCCAAGTAGGAGGCCAAATAATATTGTGGAATTCGTTTCAGCAGGGCCGGTTCATTCTGCACAAGTTGCAAATACCGCTGTTCAGGGCTGTCTCGAAACAGAGACAGCAGCTTGTCCCGCAGTGTAAAGGCTAAGTTTTCAGCATGGAGCCTGAGAAACTGTTGGCCGCCAGGGGCAAATTCAAACCAGCGCAGCGCCTGCCCATCGACGAGCAGCACCTCCGAATCCTCCAGGGCCTGGCAGGAGAAGCAGGCAGGAGTTCCCCTGCGAAAACTTTCGTAGTCGCCCCAGGGCTGCCCCTCAGCCTGAAAAAACAGGGTATATTCCTTGCCCTGTTTGAGAAAAAATGTTCTCAAGCAGCCTGAGAGCGTTAGCCCAACAAACTCGCAGCAATCGCCCTCATAGAACAAAAAGCAGCCCTTCTCAACCCGCCGTGTTCTCAATAACGGTTCAAGCTGAACTGGGTCAACTTTAAATTCAGGCGAAAGCTGCCGTACGAAGTCGTAGAACGGTTTGTACATCGGCAGCTAAGCGCTAACCGCTCACTTTGGAGGCCCGCAGCTGGCCACAGGCGGCGTCTTTCTCCAGCCCGCGTGAATAGCGAACGCTAACGGCGATGTGCTGATCTTCCAGGGCTTTGACGAAAGCGCGAATGCGGCTCTCGCTGGGGCGCTGGTAGTCCACTTCGCTAATTGGGTTGTAGGGAATCAGGTTGACATGACTCTGAAAGCCGCGCAGGTGGCGGGCGAGTTCCAGGGCGTGCTCGGGAGTATCGTTCAGCTCGGCCAGCAAAATGTACTCAAAAGACACGCGCCGTCCGGTCTGCTTCACGTAGTCGCGGCACTCCTCCAGCAGCGCCTCCAGCGGATAGGCCTGGGCGCTAGGAATGAGCTTTTGCCGCAGAGCCTGGTTTGACGCATGCAGACTCACCGCCAGGGTGACCTGAAGCTGTTCAGTCGCCAGCCGCCGAATGCGTCCGGGAATGCCCACGGTTGAAAGGGTCATGGTGCGCTGGCTAATGCCCACGTCCTGGTTTAGGCAGCGAATAGCCGCTACGACGTTTTCCGTATTCAGCAGCGGCTCCCCCATACCCATGAAAACGATGTGGCTAACCCGCTGGCCAAAGTCTTGCTGCACCGTCAGCACCTGATCGACAATCTCGTTGGTCGTCAGGTTGCGCAAGAAGCCGCCCTTGCCGG
>DATNQE010000736.1:0-15189 GCA_036702895.1 Trichocoleus sp.
AAATAGCGTTGGCCCCTAACTTTGATTTGTTGGGGGTACCATCAATCTCGATCATCGCCTGATCGATAATGGTCTGCTCCAGCGCATTGAGCCCCATCAGCTCAGGGGCAAGGGTTTGCTCCACATTCTCAACGGCTTTGAGCACGCCTTTGCCGCCGTAACGACTGGGATCCTCGTCGCGCAGCTCGTGGGCCTCAAAGGTGCCTGTGGAAGCGCCACTGGGTACTTGAGCCGTACCGACGGCTCCTCCAGAAAGATAGACCTCTGCTTCGACTGTGGGGCGGCCCCGTGAGTCCAAAATTTCTCGGGCCTGTATGTCCTCAATGGACGTGTCCAGAATATCAATCATGGATGTCTGTTCTCTTGATTCCCGATAGTTAAGGATACGTCCATTAGGGGCGGTCACAGTAGAGGGGCCGGGTTTTCTTTGGGAGTGTCAGAAAACGCTGAACTCTTTAGAAATCCAGAAGCCCCGAGATTTTGACTAGAATTTAGGTAGCGTAATCTCCATCCAGGCTGTTGAAAGATCCAGCCGAAATATTCAGAAGGATGCAGCGATGAGTAATACGAGTAATTTTCGCGAAGCAATTCGCAAAGCCCAAGGCCAGTCTCTAGTTGGCCCCAACGTTATCAAAAACGCCCTGCCCTATGTAGGTGGCGGCCTGGTGTTGACGGCAGTAGGCGCCTTTGGTGGCCTCAACGTGCTGGCGGCCAACCCCGGCATTTTTATGCCTACTTTCTGGGTTGCTCTGATTGCTGAGCTGGTGCTGTTCTTTGTTGCTAACCGAGTAGCTGCCGAAGGTAAAAACAGCACTGCCCTACCGCTGCTGGCCACTTATAGCCTTCTCAGTGGTTACACCCTAAGCGGTCTGCTCTTTTTAGCTCTGGGCACTTCAGGTGTCGGCATTATTGGTATTGGGGCAGCAGCGCTGGCCTGCGGCGTTACCTTTATCGCCGCTCAGCAGATCGGCTCTAACCTGTCTGAGGAAGATGGCTTTGCTCTGACCCGCACCATTGGTATCGGCGTTGTGGCCGTACTGATTGCGGTAGTCGGTCAGTTTGTCTTTAGCCTCTTTGGCGGTCCGATTCCACAGTTTCTCGACATCGCTATTTCGGGCTTGGGCGTGCTGGTCTTCATGGGGGCCGCAGTGGTGGACTTTTTCATCCTGCCCCGCACTTACCGTGATGAGCAGTACCTATCGGCGGCTCTGTCGATGTATCTGACCTACATCAACTTGTTTATCTTCATTCTGCGGCTGCTGATCGCCATCAACCGTGACTAGGGAGCGCTGAAACAAGCCCTTTGAGATTCAGCTCGAAGGGCTAAGCCAGCTCGGCTAAAGCAGTTGATGTTGGCTCCAGCAGACCTTTAGACTGGAAGTAACCCAAGGATTTCAATTTAGAGGCGCCTCCTGGGGCGTCTCTAATGCGTTAAGTGTGTTTTGTGAAGGCGTGGTCCGATGATCGATACTGCCGAAATTAAGCGAGAGCTTGAGGGTTTATCTGAGCGCCTGGGTAAAACCCAGGACTATCTTTGACCTTCCTGCCCTGGAAGCTAAAATTCACGACCTGGAGCAGGTTGCGGCCCAGCCTGACTTCTGGGATGACCAGGCCAAAGCTCAGGAGGCTCTACAAGAACTGAGCGACTACAAGGCTCATTTGGCCCAGCTAGCTGGCTGGAGATCCAGCCTTGAAGATACTCAGGCAATTCTAGAGCTGCTGGAGCTGGAGGCGGATGAAGCGCTCCTGCAGGAAGCCCAGCAGAACGTCAGCACTTTGAGCCATGAGCTAGAGCAGTGGGAGCTTCAGCAGCTGCTCTCTGGCCCTTACGACAAGAGAGGAGCTGTTCTCACCATTAACGCTGGGGCAGGCGGCACGGATGCCCAAGACTGGGCGGAGATGCTGCTGAGAATGTACACTCGCTGGGCTGAGCAGCAGGGGTACAAAGCTCATTTGGTTGAGATTTCAGAAGGAGAAGAGGCGGGTCTAAAGTCGGCCACCCTAGAAATTGAGGGCCGCTACGCCTTTGGCTATCTACGCTCCGAAAAAGGCACGCACCGCCTGGTAAGAATCTCGCCGTTTAACGCCAACGGCAAACGGCAGACCAGCTTTGCCGGCGTTGAGATCATGCCGATTCTCGATCAGTCTATTGAGCTTGATATTCCAGAAAAGGACCTGGAAATCAAGACCTCCCGCTCCGGCGGTGCCGGTGGACAAAACGTCAACAAGGTGGAAACTGCTGTACGGATTACGCACCTACCGACGGGCATTTCCGTGCGCTGTACTCAGGAGCGATCGCAACTGCAAAACCGCGAAAAAGCCATGGTCATCCTCAAGGCCAAGCTGCTGATTATTGCCCAGGAGCAGCAGGCCAAAGCGATCGCCGAGATTCGCGGCGACATGGTGGAAGCCGCCTGGGGCAACCAAATTCGTAACTACGTGTTCCACCCATACCAAATGGTCAAAGACCTGCGCACCGGGGTCGAAACAACCGCCATTGAAGATGTCATGGCCGGAGAGCTAGATGCCTTCATTCAGGCCTATTTGCGCCAGGAAAATCAGGTGGTTCAGGAGCAGGCCGTCTAGGATACCTTTGACAGTCTCGCTACAGTGAAGTAAAGACAAGTGCAAGCGTACGTACATGGAGTATGAAATGAGTGACCCCACCCCAGCAGCTCCTGCTGAAACTGAGGCTTCGCCCGCACAAAATCCTGAACCAGCCCCCAGCTACGTAAAGCTGGCTATGCGCAACATGGTTCGCAAGGGCGGTAAATCCCTGACTCACTTTGCTCTGACAACCGTTGGCCTGCTGGGCCTGTTGGTAGGCCTGGCCTATCTAACTCACTAAGGTGGACGTTTTCTAAAATGCCTGAAAGCTTAGCTCTAGTGCAGCAAGTTGATGTAGCCGTGGAAATCGGCCACGAATTAGGAGGTATTGTCTCTGAGGCCGAATGGCAGCAGTGGTTTTCAAGCTGGCTGGACGCTCTAGCAATTGACCTTTCACCGATTGGCGCCTACGAGATTAGTCTGCAGCTTACCGACGATGCGACTATTCACCAGCTCAATGCCACTTACCGGCAGCAGGACAAACCGACTGATGTGCTGTCCTTTGCGGCGCTGGAAAACGCTGCCCCTTCCATTCCAGAGCTGCTAGAGACAGAACCCCTCTACCTGGGAGACATTATCATCTCCATCGACACAGCTCAGCGGCAGGCAGCGGAACAAGGCCACAGCCTGCGTTGGGAAACCGTCTGGCTGGGCGTTCATGGCTTTCTTCACCTACTGGGTTGGGACCATCCTGATGATGAAAGTTTGGTAAAGATGCTGGAGCAGCAGAGCGATCTTCTCGGGAGAATTGACTTCTTAGAGGAAAAATCGGGTTAGATTGATCACTATACGCAGGCCAATTAGCCAGGCTGCTCATTTCCCGGGTTTATTGGTAGCCGTCAGCGCTAGTCCAGAATCGATCAGACAGGCCTTTAAAGCCAAGCATCTCTTGCTTAAGTCAATCTGCTAATCAGCCTTGCCTATTCAGCAGTGGATTCAGGGGTTGATTAAAGGGGGCTCTGGCGCACAGGGATGCAGCCAACCGCCTGATTCTATGATTTCCTCTAGGTATCCCCTATATGTCAACATCCCGCGAAGAAATCCAGACCCCTCAACCGCCGCTGCAGGATTTAACCGCTCGCGTGGATCGCACCCTGTCTTGGCAAGTTGCTAACAATCTTTTCATCAGCTTCAAGTATGCGTGGCAAGGCATTAGATATGCCTTTCACACCCAGCGCAACTTTCGGGTTCATGTTTTGATCGGCAGTGTAGCCATTTGCCTGGCCGTGTGGCTACAGCTTAGCGCCGTTGAAGTTTCGGTTATTAGCCTTACCTGCGGCGCTGTTCTAGCCATGGAGCTGATTAATACAGCCCTAGAATCGGTTGTCGATTTGACGGTACAGCAGACCTATCACGAACTCGCTAAGATCGCTAAAGATTGTGCTGCCGCCGCGGTTTTAATCTCCGCCCTCATGGCAGTGCTGGTAGCTGCTTTTCTTCTGCTGCCGCCGCTTTGGACTCTTCTGCAGGGCTTAGAGCCATCCCTATGATTCTTGTCATCGACAATTACGACAGTTTTACCTACAACCTTGTGCAGTACCTGGGCGAGCTCGGCCAGGATTTTCCGGTTGCCAAAGACATTCAGGTTTTTCGCAACGACCAGATTAGTGTTCAGCAGGTGGCTGAGCTCAAGCCTGACGGCATTGTTATTTCGCCGGGGCCGGGGCATCCCAATGAAGCTGGCATCTCGCTGGAGGTGATTCGGCAGCTCGGTCCCACCGTGCCGATTTTAGGCGTCTGCCTGGGACATCAAAGCATCGGGCAGGTATTTGGCGGCGTGATCACGTCGGCACCCGAGCTGATGCATGGCAAAACATCTCCCGTGCATCACACCGGAGAAGGCGTTTTTGCGGGGCTAGACAACCCGTTTCAGGCCACTCGGTACCACAGCTTAGTCATTGAGCGCGATACCTGCCCTGAGGTGCTGGAGATTACCGCCTGGGTGGAGGACGGCACCATTATGGGGGTGCGGCATCGCCAGTACCCGCACATTCAAGGGGTGCAGTTTCATCCTGAAAGTGTGCTAACCACATCGGGTAAAGCACTGCTGCGCAATTTTCTGGTGCCCCTTAACCAGCCCGCTGCTGTTGGTGTCCGCTAGAGAATTTGGCCTGTAGTTCGCTACAAAGGGCAGGCCGGACGCTAGAGTATAGGGTGCAACCAATGTACGGCTTTTCAGCTGTTTTAGGGCAGCTGTTCTAGGGCAGATCGAGAGCGGTATTTCCCAAGATTGCTGCTAGCGACATAAACTGGCTGCATATTGGCTGCACAACAGTGGTGGCGCACAGCGCAAGGAGACAGCATAGGTATGAAGCGGCGACGGCTATTGTACGCAGGCACCGGATTGTTTACCACCCTTGGGCTAGGGGCCATATCTAATGGTCAGAAAGCGCAGGCCCAGAGTGCTGGCGTAAGCATTCGATGGTTGGGACACACCAGCTTTTTGTTCACCGGAGATGGCCGCAGAATTTTGGTCAATCCCTTTCGCCGCATTGGCTGTACTGCTGGGTATCGCGCTCCTAATGTGCAAACTGACCTGGTGATGATCAGCAGCCGCCTGTTTGATGAGGGCTACTTGCAGGATGTTCCCGGCAGCCCCCGCGTCCTGGCTGAGCCCGGCTCCTACGAGTTCACCAACATGCAAGTGCAGGGATTGGCGGTGGCCCACGACCGGGAAGGCGGCCGCCGGTTCGGTAACAACGTCATTTGGAAGTGGAACCAGGGCGGGCTGAACCTGGTGCATATGGGTGGGGCAGCGGCGCCTGTTGGTGTGGAGGCCCAAATCTTGCTGGGACGGCCCGATGTGCTGCTGGTACCCATTGGTGGGGGTTCCAAAGCGTATACCCCTGCGGAAGCGGTGCAGGCGATTCAAACCCTACGTCCCAAGCTGGTTATTCCCACTCATTTCCGCACCCAGGCTGCTGATGCCAATACCTGCGACATTGGCGCGCTAGATGACTTTTTGGCTTTGATGTCGGGCACCCCTGTCTCAAGAGCCAGCGGCGATTCCATCACGCTGCAATCTAGCGGCCTGCCCGCCGAAGGGATGCGAATTCAGCTGTTTAACTATTCGTTCGGTTAATCCACTCGGTTAATTTGCCCAACTACGCTCTTTCAAGGTTCTATGGTGAGTCCTTACCAGCAGCGTCGCGAGCGGTTAATGGCCCAGATCGGGAACGCCACCGCCGTTTTTGCCAGTGCCCCACTGGCAGTGATGCACAACGATGTGGAGCACCCGTTCCGGCAGGACAGCGATTTCTACTACCTGACGGGATTTAATGAGCCCAGTGCGATCGCAGTCTTGGCGCCGCACCACGAGGAGCACCGCTTCGTGCTGTTTGTGAGACCTAAAGACAAAGAGAAAGAAGTCTGGTCAGGCTACCGCGTTGGCGTTGAGCAGGCCAAGGAACGCTACAGCGCTGACGAGGCTTATCCCATTGCCGAGCTCGATGAGCACCTGCCCAAGTACCTGAACAAAGCCGACCGTCTCTACTACCACTTCGGCAATGACGAGAGCCTCAACAACACAATCTTGAGGCACTGGCAACGGCTGCTGGCAACCTACACCAAGCGGGGCACCGGCCCGGTCGCCATTGAAGACTCTCATCTGCTGTTGCAAGCCCATCGGCGGGTTAAATCTGCTGACGAGCTGGAGCTGATGCGTCGGGCGATTGCTATCACCGTCAAGGCCCACAACCATGCGCGGGAGGCGACTCGGCCCGGCCGCTATGAGTACGAGATTCAGGCCGAGATGGAGCACCTGTTCCGGCTGGAGGGCGGCATGGGACCCGCCTACCCCTCGATCATCGCTTCCGGCGTCAACGCCTGCATTCTTCACTACATCGAAAACAACCGCCAGATGCAGGACGGCGACCTGCTGCTGATTGATGCGGGATGCGCCTACGGATACTACAACGCCGACATCACCCGTACCTTTCCGGTGGGCGACAAGTTCACTGCCGAGCAGCGCATTCTCTATGAACTGGTGCTGGAGGCTCAGCTTAAAGCCATTGAGCAGGTGCAGCCAGGACAGCCCTTCAACACCTTCCATGATGCGGCCACCCGTGTCATCACTGAAGGCTTAGTCGAGCTGGGCCTGCTGGCAGGGGACGTAAATACGCTGATCGAAGAGAAGAAGCACAAGGCGTTCTTCATGCACGGCACCGGGCATTTCCTGGGGCTAGATGTGCATGATGCAGGCATTTTGCGGAACCCCGACAAAACCTGGAAGCCGTTTGAGCCGGGCAACGTGGTCACCGTTGAGCCGGGAATTTACGTTGCGCCCGACTACGAACCCGTGGAGGGCCAACCCCAGGTAGACGAGCGCTGGCGCGGCATCGGCATTCGCATTGAGGACGATGTGCTGGTGACTGAAACGGGCCACGAGGTCTTAACTGCAGGCGTGCCAAAATCCCTCGCTGAAATGGAAAAGTAACGTTTCTGCCACATTGAGCTAATATCAAGGCCGATTCGGTAACATACTGGCGATTTCGCCTGTGAATCGGTCGTGGTGTTGTGGTGTTTGAGGATTCTTGCCGGTGCAGCTGAATCGGCTCGTTGCAAGCTTGATGGGAGTGGCCGGAGCCTGTGTGGTAGGCGTGCCTGCCAAAGCAGCTCAGCTCCAGTCTTGGCAGTTTGATGCCAGCCAAAATCGATTGAGTTTTACAACCAACAGCAGCGTGCAGCCACGGGCTGTGCTGTTGGCAAATCCTAATCGGCTGGTGGTAGAGCTGCCGGGCATCGGCGTTGAGGAGGCGCCTATTAGCGAGTTTGTGGGGGGCTCGGTGCAGACGGTGCGCGTCGAGCAAACTGATGACCAGGCAACCCGCATGGTGCTGGAGCTCAGCCCCAGCTATCCGATCACCTCACGGCAAATTCAAGTTTGGGGCGTGACTTCGCAGCAGTGGGTTGTGCAGCTGCCCGATGCCAGCGCAAAGGGCCAGGTCGCTAGCCCCCTGCCGCCAGAGATTCGCCCCCATTCGCCGACACGCCCACCGGGAGTGCCCGCAGTACCCACTTTAGGTACGGGAGTTCGGCTGCCGGCCCTAGGGCCGAGCAAACCCGAGCAAACCGCAAGCAGCCCAGCGCCACAGCCAGAGCAGCCCGACTCCAAACAAATCAATACGGCGTACGCACCCCAGGCAGGCACCCAGCTTCAGGGAGTGGTTGCCACGCCCAACGGTTTTTTCATTCAGACGAATGGATCGGCGCCTCAGGTGCAGGTGTATCGGGTGCGCGATCGCAATCAGTCTCGCCAGCTTGTGCTCGACGTCATCAATGCCCAGCTGACTGGCGCTCCCAGTACCCAGCCCCTGCCGACACCTCAATATGGCGTGAATGCCTGGAGTCTGACTCAGTTTGGCACCTCACCCCCGGCCGTGCGCATCATTCTCACCCTAGATGCCAACGCTCCCGACTGGCAGGTGACACCTATCCGGCAGGGCGGCATTGTGCTGCTGCCGATGGGAGCTACCCCGGCCCAACCGCCAACCGCCGCCCCGGCTGTGGCCCAAGCGGTTCCTGCAGCGCGCCCCGTTACGCTGCCGCCCATTAGCACTCCCCCAGCATCAACCCCGGCCCCACCCCCTTCTGGTCGCGCTTTTCCACCCAACTCCGCACCGCCGAATCCAACTCCGCTTACCCTACCGCCCATCGGCAACCCTGTCCCCCAAAACCAGCCTGTAACCAATCGCCCCATACCCCAGGGCCAGCTCGTCGTGGTGCTCGACCCCGGACATGGCGGCGCCGATCCGGGCGCCGTGGGCATTGGCGGCATTCAGGAAAAGCAGATTGTGATGGCAATTACCCAGCAGGTGGCAGCGGCCCTACGCACCCAAGGCGTTGCCGTAGTGCTGACCCGGCAGGGTGACGAGGAGATTGATTTGCAGCCTCGAGTTGATACCGCCGAGGCCGCCAACGCCAGGCTGTTTGTCAGCATTCATGCCAACGCTATCAGCCTCGATCGGCCAGAGGTCAACGGCGTTGAAACTTATTACTACTCAGATATGGGGGCGCGGTTTGCCGAAGTGCTGCACCGCCGCGTGGTCAGCCTAACCAGCATGATTGATCGCGGTACCCGCCAATCTCGGTTCTACGTGCTGCGGCGCACCTCCATGCCGGCCGTGCTGATTGAAACCGGGTTTGTCACCGGCGCTATTGATGCGCCTCAGCTTAGCAACCCCACCTGGCAGGCCCGCATGGGCAGTGCGATCGCACAGGGCATTCTCGACTATCTCTACCAGGGTCAGTAAGCCCGTCAACGCCTACACGTTAAAAGACCCGCTGCTCATAAGCAGCAGGCCTAATCTTAGGTATCTATCTCAAACTGCACGAGCAGGTCGCCCTAGCTCAGCTCATAGCCGCGCTGCTGCGGTCATACCCAGAAAACCCATGCAGCGTTTTGCCCTGAATGTGCCCCTCATATCGGGCCGCGTCAGCAGCGGTTAACCCAACCTCCACATCTAGTCGGGCCAACATAGCCTGCTCTCGCCGCCGAATGCGCTGGTGATGCCGCATTAGCAGAGAGCGGGCACGATCGGTCGTGCTCAGAGCGGCAACAGGTTGGGCCTCAGGCGCAGCAGCAAGGGCAGGCATAGCAGGCACGGCAGGAGCAGCAGGCACAACAGGCACGGCAGGAACAACCGGTGCAGCCGCTACTGGCGTGGGCACAGGTTCGGGGACGGTAGCCATTTCAACAGCAGGCGCAGCTGCCGGAACCACCGTTCCAGAGCGATAGCGAATGCCTCGCCAAGACAGTTCATGACTGGGCTGAGGCGGCACCTCGGCCAAAGCGCGAAACTCAACAGCAGATCCCCGATAGTTGCCGGTTGCTATAGTTGGGCCATATTTCGGTGCCGGATTAGGCGTGTAATCGTAGCTAACCCCACGGTAAGTCAGTTTCATAATTTCCCGCCTCCAGAAGGTCGGAGCGAATAGAGGCGCGTTCCTTCGGGAGAGTCCCTACTTCCGTCTCCCTGCAGCTAGTGATGGGCAGCGCTGACCAGGAGATGAACGTTTTACTTCATATCTGTATTATGAGATACAGAAAACGGGAAATTCAGGAAGTGATAACCGATCGACATAACCCTTTAAGCTTCGTTACCAGACGTTCAGAAGTGTTGCTTTGACACTGTTGCTCTGACACTGTTGCTTTGGCGATAGCCCGCCCTTGCTCTGAGCGTTCACCCCACTACCCCTGAACCAAAGCGGGCTCTAGTAGAGTAATTAGCGCCAGCTCGATCCGATTTTCCTCGGGCTGCCGAATTTCAGCCCGGACATTGGGGCCAAAAAACTTTTCAAATTTGACCTGCTTCTCTTGCCAGACGGCTACCGGAACCGCTTTTGAGTCAAATTCCAGAATTAGAGCATAGGCGCCTCCGATCTCGGTTTCTCGGATGCCTACTAGCTGAGGTGGCTCTTGGCCGCCCAAGCCTAACCGCTCTAAGGCCTCATCGAGGTGGGCCTCCTGGCCGTAGCGAAAACGGGTTACGTCCTTTCGCACCTGGTTCTGAGTAGGCGTTGCCTGCTCCTCGCGCAGCTTAAGAACCTCTGGGGAAACGGGCTCGGAGTAGGGTACAGGTTGCAGTTCGGCAGCACGTAAAGCCAACCCGCCCAGAAGCAAGGGAATACCGTAGAAAAATCCGGCCAGGTTAAGCGTGGGGTTGTCCTGAAAATAGGCAACGAATCCAACGACAGTCAGGATACTGCCCACCACAAGCAGGGTAGACCCCAGGGAGGTTTTGCCGAACATGAGCGCTAGAGAATAGTTGAGTTCCTCTTAATCATGCCGCTTTGTGAGCGGGAAAGGTAGGAAAATCTCGCTGCTGCTGGTTTTACCCCAGACTGCGGTGTCAACTGGTGGCAAAGTTGCTTATTCTGTTTAAGGAGAGTTCAGCCAGCAGCCTAACCCATGGAACTACAGGTCATTCGCGATCGCATCGAGCAAATTAGGGGCAAGCGCGATGCCCTAGTGCGTCTGCTAGAGCAGCCCGACCTGGGCACCCTACGCATTGACGTCAACCAAGCCCTTGAGGAGATGGACGATTTGCTCGAGGAATTTGACCGCGCCTTCCCAGGAGAGCTGGGCAGCTAGGGATCTTTTCCAAAAACCGTTTCAGCGGTACCAACCGCTCAGCTTAGGAACGCTGGCTAAACGCCGAACCTGATAGATTTCGGGTTTGGCCGTTTTGACTTCACTCCAAAAATCCTCCAACCCCGTTTTACAAGACTCTTTCACTGAAGACTCAGGCGATGGCGACAACCTACTCGGTCGAGATTAATCACCAAGGCACCACCCACACCCTCTCCGTTTCCGCAGATCAAACCATCCTGACAGCCGCTCAAGACGCTGGGCTAGATCTACCCTACTCCTGCAGCGCTGGCGTCTGCACCACCTGCGCTGCACTGGTA
This sequence comes from Trichocoleus sp., assembly GCA_036702895.1. GTDB lineage: Bacteria > Cyanobacteriota > Cyanobacteriia > Phormidesmidales > Phormidesmidaceae > JACVSF01. Next base: position 11,017 of record DATNQE010000736.1, read on the forward strand.
ACAGAAGGCCAGGTCGATCAGACCGACGGCATGGGCGTGAGTCCTGACCTGCAAGCCCAGGGCTACGCGCTGCTGTGTGTAGCCTATCCTCGCTCCGACCTCAAGCTTGAAACCGAGAAGGAAGATATCGTTTACCAAAAGCAGTTTGGGCAATCGTAGGAGAAGGCAGAAGACAGAGGGCAGAGGGTAGAAGGGACAAACTTTTCCTCCGCTCTCCTACCGTTTCCCATAAGCTTCGATACCCCATACCTTGTACCCCTAACCCAAAACCGATGACCACTCACTTCATCACCGCCGAAATCGACCTCACCGAATCGACTGAAGACCTGCAGCAGGCTATCGAGGCCGAGCTAGAGAAGCGCGGTGAACCGCTGCGCTGGGCCATCACCGAGGTTGACGAGGCGCAGCAAACGGCCGTGGTAGAAGCCGTTGTTACGGTAGACGCCCAGAATGGCGCTCAGCGTTAGGTCGTGCGCTCTCGTTCCTACACGGCTGTTCTAATTATTCCGACCGGCATCGGTGCGGCCGTTGGCGGCTATGCCGGGGATGCTCTGCCTGTGGCGCGGGCGATGGCCCAGGTAGCCGATACTCTAATTACGCACCCCAATGTGCTCAACGGAGCGCAGCTTTACTGGCCCCTGCCCAATGCTTGCTATGTCGAGGGCTATGGGCTCGACCAGTTTGCGGCGGGCCGCTGGGGGCTGCGTCCGGTGCACCGCAACCGCATTGGGCTGGTGCTGGATCAGGCCATTGAGGATGAGCTGCGCTGGCGGCATTTGCAGGCGGCAGATGCGGCACGGGCAACCCTGGGGCTAGATCTACTGGACTACGTAGTGACCGATGCCCCCTTAGGCGTGACGCTCAAGACGGCGGCCTCTGGGGCAACCTGGGGCACGTTGGAGCAGCCTGATAGTTTATTGAGGGCGGTGGAGCGTCTACTGGCGGCGGGGGCGAATGCGATCGCAGTCGTCGCTCGATTCCCCGACGATACCGGCAGCGATGCGCTGCAGAACTACCGCCAGGGCCAGGGCGTTGACCCGCTGGCCGGGGCCGAAGCAGTGATCAGTCATTTGGTAGTGCGCACCTTTCAGGTGCCCTGTGCCCATGCTCCGGCGCTAACGCCGCTGCCGCTGGACCCGACCATTTCGCCAAAGTCTGCGGCCGAAGAAATTGGCTATACCTTCCTGCCCTGCGTGCTGGCCGGACTCAGCCGGGCACCCCAGTTCGTCACCCGCGCCCCGGCTCAAGCTAACGATCTGTGGGCTGACCAAGTGGATGCTGTGGTGCTGCCCGCCACCGCCTTTGGTGGCAGCGCCGTGATCAGCCTCAGTCGCACCTCAGCCTGCATAATTGCCGTGGCTGAAAACACGACGACTATGCGAGTACCGCCTGAAAAGATTGGCATCCGGGCGGTTCATGCCGCTTCTTATCTAGAAGCGCTGGGAGTTATGGCGGCTCACAAAGCAGGCGTCAGTCTGGAAAGTTTGAAAGGCCTAGCCTCTTTGCAGCCGCTCTCAAAGTAATGGTCTGAGTAGCGTTTTCAACAGGGTGTCCCAGTAGAACAGGCGTTAAGATAGCGGCAGCCCTTTCGCAATGCCGTTTCTTTGCCTCATTCGTGGTGACACCTCCGCTCGACCCTCAGCCCGACACAGAGCCCCTTAGCCGCATGCAGATTTTAGCTGCCATGGGCGTGACGGCTACTGTTCTGCTGGTCATTGCTCGCCTCTGGCTTTTTTTCGACACCGTATCGCCGCTGTCGGTCAGAGCGTCGCTGCTTGATGGGCTAGTTGGGGTAGGGTTGGGCGTTGCCATTACCCTGGCGAGCACGGTGGCTTATGAAGTTTGGCCGTCTTACCGCCGCAGTGCCGACTTCTATCTCAAGTTTGTGCTGGCTCCGCTGACCTGGCCCGATCTGGTATGGATGGGGCTGCTGCCAGGTCTTAGCGAAGAACTGCTGTTTCGCGGTGTTATGCTGCCTGCCATTGGTCTTAACTGGTTTGGTATCTTAATATCGGGTATGAGCTTTGGCGTGCTGCACATGAGCGGGTTACAGCAGTGGGCCTACGTGGTTTGGGCCACCGCAGTTGGCATTGTGCTGGCCTTCAGCGCCGTTGCTACCGGAAACCTGCTGGTGCCCATTCTGGCTCACATTGTTACCAACCTCGTAGCTAGCTTGGTCTGGAAGTTTCGACAGCAGCGGCGAACTCTCTAAAACATCCCTTTTCTAATTCACTGTGTGGAGTAGTTAATCCGCTGCCTCAATCGCCCTACGGGGCATCTTTAAAGGGCAAGCATCCTCCACCCTCCATCAGGCATCTCAGAACAGCAACCACCCCACAACCTCTGCCAAATGCCTGAGTCAACCACTATTACCAAACTCTCATTTGCCAACGGCCAGCAGGCCCGCGCCCTTCAGGTAGGCCCGCAGCAAGACTGCCTAAACATTCTCAAAACTCTGCGTCTGCCGATTCCCAGCCCAACCCTGGTAGTCATTGGTGGTGCTAGCAAGATGTCTACCGAAAGTTTGAATCAGCTGTCCCGAATTTTTGTTGAGGTGCTGGCGCCTTTAGCGGAGGCGTTGAATCTGGTAGTGGTAGATGGGGGCACTGATGCTGGAGTGATCCAAATGATGGGGCAGGCGCGGCAGGCCATCAACGGCAGTTTTCGCCTGGTGGGAGTCGTTCCGGCAGGTAAGGTGAGCCCGGCAGTTTCTAGTGACCCTGATGCCGAGCTAACGGCACTAGAGCCGCATCACACTGACTTTTGCCTGATTCCAGGCGATCAGTGGGGCCACGAATCGCCTTGGATAGCCCGCTTAGCAACAGCTCTTTCGCAGCAGGCGCCCTGTCTAACGCTGCTAATTAACGGCGGCAAGATAGCGCTGGTGGATTTGCTCGCCAACCTAGAAACGGGGAGACCCGCACTGGTGCTGGCCGGCAGCGGTCGCCTGGCAGATACGATTGGCAGCGCGGTTGAGGCTTTGGCACTCTCCAGTCAACCGCTAAGCGAGCAGCCCGAAGACCCACTTGTTACAGAATTGGTAATCACCCACTACCCCCATCAATTAAGCGTGTTTAATTTAGCTAAGCCCTTGGACGAACTGACTGACTTGTTAAACCTTTACTTCACCCCCCAGGTTGACCCCCCATGTCATACCTCAGTCAATCCACCCCTGCCAATTCAGAACCAGAACCATCTGCCGAGTTAGAAACCGCCGTCACAAGTCCACCAGCACTATGGCCGAGTGGAGCACCCAACCGAACATTACTAAACAGTGTATGGACACGACAAACCGTCTACAGTGACAACGCTACCAGGGCACAAAAACGCTTTCTGCGAATTCGGTTTTGGCGAATTGTTCTCAATATTTCTGTTATTTTTTTGGCTATTTTTCACGCCGAGTCAAAGCGAATTACCGCTCAAATTCAGGAGCACATCGCTAGCGGCACGCTGGCAAGCAGCGACTATGACTGGTTAGACAGAGCGTGGCGGTGGGCGTTTGCTCCGGCAACCTTGGAAACAGCAGTCAAACACCCGCTATGGCAAAGCGGCACCCAGGTGACCGGCTTTCTTCTAATCCTGCTGCCAATTGTGATCACGGCGCTTCTCTCCTATGCGGTCAAGTTTGATCGGGGCATGAACTGGCTGCTGCTGCGCGGCAATGCAGAGACCCTAAAGATGGAAATCTTTTACTACCGCACTCGGGTAGGCGAGTACCAGACCAATCGGGACACGGTGCTAGCGCGTAAGCTCAAGCTCATTAGCGAACGTATCAAGGGCAGCACGGTGCATCAGGCGGCGCTTAGTCCCTATGAGGGCCAGTCTGCTTCTGGCATGAAAAAAGCTGGCTTATTCAGCCTTGTTTTTGGCTGGATCAGGCGGAAAAGCGGTCAGCTTTTTTGCGCTATTCGTGACTTTTTGTGGGGTACGCCCAACGCTCCATCGGCTAACTCTAAAGATGACAAATACTCAGATTTAAACCCTGCCAAGTACCTAGAGATTCGCCTCAACACTCAGTTTGATTGGTATCGCAAAAAAGCACTGGTGTACGATCGCCAGCTCCAGATTTACCAGAGCTGTATCTACATCTCCGGCGGCATTGGCACGCTGCTGGCGGCGCTAGGATTTCAGAGCTGGGTTGCGATCGCAACTGCCTTCATTGGCGCCTTCACC
>DATNQE010000741.1:0-6970 GCA_036702895.1 Trichocoleus sp.
AAGGAGTCGGGAAAAACTAACCATATTGAGCGGTTCAACAATACGCTTAGGCAGCGCGTAGGGCGTTTAGTGCGTAAGACCTTATCGTTCTCTAAGAGCTGATTTGTAAACAGAAGCTTAAGCCATCAACCGTTTCACCAGTAAGCGAATCAGAGAGCCATAGATCATGGCTTCACTCACTTCCGGGTACAACTCGTAATCCTTGCTCAACCGACGAAACCGATTGAACCAGCCAAAGGTCCGTTCAACAATCCATCGCTTCGGCAAACGCTCAAAGGTTTTTCCAGTTCGCTCAATGACCTCGACTCTAACCTGGTCACCACAAACCTGCTTGACAGCACGAGCAAAGTTTTCGCCCGAATACCCTTGGTCTACCCAAATTACCTCCAACTTCGCCAATTTCTTCACAGCGTCGTCTAAAACCACGATGGCTCCTAACCGTTCTGAGGCGTTGGCTTCGGTCACAAGCACGCCAATGACTAACCCTTGAGAATCTACGACGATATGGCGCTTACGGCCTTTAACCTTCTTGCCACCATCAAAACCGTAGACCTCCCCCTTTTTTCCGTTGTCTTAACTGATTGAGAATCAGCAATCGCAACGCTAGAGTACTGGTCCCGCCCCAGGTTCTGTCGCAGTTGAGTCCGCAATTGGTCATGCATTTGCTCCCAAACTCCTTTGCGTTGCCATTTCTGAAAATAGCCATACACGGTCGTGTATGGCGGCAGGTCATGCGGCAGCATTTCCCACTGGCAACCACTGCGTTGTACATAGAAGATGGCGTTGAGGATTTCTCGAAAATCGACCTCAACGGGATGTCCGAATCCTTTGGCTTGAGGCAGAAGAGGCTTGAGAATTGCCCATTCCGCATCACTTAAATCGCTAGGGTAAGGCTTGCGGTGGGGGTGAGCGATAGCAGGCAGACGACTCATTGCGAGTGATTGAGACTTCACACCATCCAAATTAAAATCAGCTACCCCTAAGATCTACCTGCCTTTAGATTCTCTTTACGAATCAACTCTTAAATCTCGGTGCAACTCAGTTCGTTCGAGTCAATATATCACCGCAAGAAACGGGTGGGTTAGGGCTGCCGCTATAGATAGATTGAAACTGTCTGCTAGCGCTATCGAAGCCGTCAATAGCCGCTATTTGACTTATGAATTGCAGCCGTAGGGCGTTCTGTTTACGGTGCCAATCATTCGCCGTGAATCATTGCTCTGCGGGTTCTATAGGAGTTCGGTTATGGGTATGCGAGGCTCAGATATTTTTGAACTTTTACTGTTGTCCTCGCTGTGGGGCGGCTCATTTCTCTTCATGCGCATCGCTGCTCCCGTGCTGGGGCCGATCTGGCTGATTGAGGTGCGCGTGCTGCTGGCAGGACTGGTGCTGCTGCCGCTGCTGCTGCGCCTGAAGCTGTGGCAAGAGGTTCGGCGAAACTGGCTGCCGCTGGCTGTGGTAGGTGCTCTCAACTCGGCCATTCCCTTCTCGCTGCTGGCCTTTGCTTCCATCTCGCTGCCCGCAGGATTCACATCGATTTTGAATGCCTCAGCGCCGCTGTTTGGGACGGTGGTTGCAGCCCTCTGGCTAAAGGAGCAGTTGACCTTTGCGCGAGGGATGGGTTTTGCTTTAGGGTTTGCGGGCGTAGTGGTTCTGATTGGATGGAAAGCGCTGCCAACAACGCCTGCCTTTTTTATGGCGGTAGGGGCTGGGCTGTTGGCAGCGCTGATGTATGCGATCGCAGCTCCCTACATCCGCCAAAATCTAGTCGGCGTTCCCTCTCTGGTCGTCACCGTTGGCAGTCAGCTCAGCGCCGCCCTGGTGCTGCTGCCGCTGCTGCCCTTTACCCTGCCGCAGTCAGTCCCAACCGCCCCGATAATTCTTGCTGTCGTGGCGTTGGCGCTGCTGTCTACCGCTTTTGCCTACATTCTCTACTTCCGGCTGATTCGCAACATTGGCTCCACGCGGGCGCTGACCGTCACCTACCTGGTACCGCTGTTTGCCATGCTCTGGGGGGCTATCGTATTGCAGGAGGCGATTACGCTCTCGATGGTGCTGGGCTGCGGGCTGATTTTGCTGGGCACTGCGATTGCAAACGGCATTCTCCCTGGACTAACAAAGCTCAAACCGCATCTGAGATAACTGAATCTGCAGCTCAGTGCAGGTCTTCCTCCCAAACCCCAATGTAGACTCGGCCCTGCCGGTTGCGCTCAATGGTGCCTTCCAGGTTGCCAGCGGTAAAGGAATAGCGGTTCGACTGCCGCTGCCAGACCGATTCCAGGCCTTGCTCAATGGCGGCGCTGGCCTCTCCCCCCAACATACCGCTAAGCGTCTGGCGTACGACTTGGGGATCGACCGACTGAGCAAATGCGGCTTCTGTCTGGCGGATGCGATCGCTATCTCGATCGAGAATGTAGGCCACCGTCACCTGATTGGGCACCAGGTCGTAGAGCACCGAGCGGGTGTTGGGCCAGTAGGCTTTGTTGTTCCGCCGGGTCGGCTGGCCCAGCGCCGCCTCAATGTCGCGGGCAGAGGTGCCCGTGGGCAGCGCCGGAATATCGCCGTTAAAGCGAACGGGTTGAGCAGCCGGTTCCGATTCACGCTCCGCCTGCTCCGGCTCGTCGGGGGTGCTGCTGGCCTGCGGCTCTGGCTCTGGTTCGGCTGGGTCCTCAGCGGGAGCAGGATCTGGCTCCGGTGCCGTTGTATCTTCAGCCGGTGGCGGAGCCTCAGCAACCTCATTGTCAGACGGTTCTGCTGCAACCGTTTCTTCCGGCGGGGCCTCATTAGCCGTGCTCGACTGGATTTGAGATCTTGCCCATAGCCCACCTAGAACGGCAGCCAGCAGCGAGGTTGCCGCTAGCAGCCCAATAATGGCAATGGGTCGCCGAGATGAGGATCGTTGGGATGAGGATCGCCGAGGTGAGGCTTGTCGGGCAGGGGCAGGCCTCACGCCAACCGTCTGGCCGTGGGGCTTAGCGGCCAAAGCCGCAGTAGGCACTGACGAGCTCACGGGCAGCGTCGGCACGGGCGCGGGCTGGGCCCTGGCGCCACTACCAAAGGCAGCATCGCTGGGGCTAACTGCGGGCAGCAGGCTCAGCCAGGTCGCCACCGTCTGCGGCCGATATTGAAGCTCTACGGCCATACCCTGCATCACTGCCTGATTGACGGCGGCGCTGATTTGCGGCTGCAGGTCACGGGGGGCTGGCATCGGCTGGCGATCGCGTAGAATTGAGGCTACGGGCACCTGGGCCGTCAGCAGCGCATACAGCGTCGCAGCCAGGCCATAGACATCGGTGGCGGGAGTGCGCTTGGCCTGGGCCATGTACTGCTCAATCGGCGCATAGCCAATGGAGATCAGGCTGGTATGGGTCTGGGTTACACCCGGGGTAAACTCCCGGGCAATGCCAAAGTCAATCAGCACCACCTCTTGGGTGCCCTGGCGCAAAATGATGTTCTCCGGCTTCACGTCGCGGTGCAGCAGCCCGTTGTGATGCACCACCTGCAGCGCTGCACCCACCTGCCGAATGTAGTGAATGGCAACCGCCTCGGGCAGCGGACGGTCGGGAAACACAATCTGGTCAAGGGACTGGCCGGGCACGTACTCCATCACCAGGTATGACACATCGCCTTCGGTGAAAAAGTCGTTGACCCGCACAATATTGGGGTGGTTGCATAGGGCTAACCGCCGCGCCTCATCCCGAAAGGAATGCTCCAGATAGGCATACTGAGGGCTCCGCCGACTGGCCTCGTTCAGCGTCTTAATCACCACTGGTTGGCCCAGGTAGTGGTGGATCGCCTTGAAGGTAATCCCTGAACCGCCCTCGCCCAGCACGTGCTCTAGAGTGTATTTGCCGTTTTGTAGCGTTTTACCGACTAGCGTGTTCATGCCCCACAGTGGGTTGGGTAAGGGTACTAGATGGACCGACTGAGATTAGGATAGTGCCACGGTTCCTAAGAGCCGGTCTTAGACCATCGCATCGCATCAACAGTCTCAGCTGAACTAGAGCACCTCATAAGGTCCACCTGAATGCGCGACGAATGCACGATGCAAGGGTTCCTGACCCTCAGCATAGCTAGAGGATGAGACGAGCCTGTCCTGCCAAAAGTTCAGTCTTGGGCAGTCCACTGGCCTACAGCCGCATCGCTGTGAGCGAGCAAGGCACGAAGCCCACAGCCAACCTTCCCATTTAAACTAGATGACTTTAGGGCAATCTTCCATGTCAAGGTACAGCTCCCGCCGCCGAGCGCAGGACTGAGCTAGCGAAGCGGCGTTTGTGGCCCAAAGCGGGAAGGCGTCAGCCTAGGGGCACCTGTCCAGACAGACCTTCTGGCCCGGCAGGTCAATGTGGAATTCGGTTCCTTCTCCCGGCATTGAGTGGCAGGTTAAATACCCTTGGTGTCCCTCAGTAATAATCTGATGGCTGATAGAGAGCCCCAACCCAGTCCCCTTGCCAACACCTTTTGTGGTGAAGAAGGGCTGGAAAATGCGGCTTTGCACTTCGGGGCTAATCCCAGGCCCGTTGTCTTTAATGGCAATACTGATACAGCCATCGGGCTGCCGACTGGTGAGAATGGTAATGGTTGGTTCATCGCTCAGCTTGCCCTGCTCATAGGCTTCCTCAAACGCATCTACGGCGTTGGAAATCAAGTTCATGAAAACTTGGCTGAGCTGACCAATGTGGCAGACGACAGGCGGCAGTTCGTCGTAGATCTGTCGCACCACGATTTCGGGTCGCTCAGCTTGGGCTTTTAATCGGTGCCGCAAAATCATTAGCGTGCTGTCAATGCCCTCATGCAGGTTCGCGGGCAGGCACTTCTGAGCGTCCGCACGAGCAAAGTTTTTCAGGGAGCAAACGATCTCGCGCATCCGCTTAGTCCCCACCTGCATCGTAGTCATGAGCTTTGGCAAATCCTCTGCCAAATACTCCAGATCCATATCTGCGATCGCATCCTGCACAGCAGCAGGTGGGTCAGGATATTCGTCCTGGTAGAGCCTTACCAGATGCAGCAGGCTGTTGACATATCCAATGCCGTAGTTCAAATTGCCTGAGATAAAGCCAATCGGGTTGTTCAGCTCGTGGGCAATGCCCGCCACCATGAGCCCCAGAGCCGATATTTTCTCGGTCTGTACCAGCTTGCTCTGGGCCTGTCCAAGCTGCTCCAGCGCTGATCGTAGTTGCTCGGTCTGCCCCTGGAGTTCAGCCTGAGACTGCTGCAGCGCCTGCTCTGCCTGCTGCCGAATCGCAATCTCATCAAGCAGCTGATTGTTCATAAACTGCAGCTCAGCCGTGCGGGCGGCAACGCGCTCTTCCAGCTGCTGATTCAGTTCAAACAGATCGGCCTGGGCCTGCTTACGCTCCGCCATCTCGCGGTTAAGCTGCTCAACTTTTAGCCGCAGCTCAAGCTGGCTAGTCACCTGTCGGCCTAGCGCTTCGAGCGCGCGGTGCTGCTCTGAGGTCAGGGTGCGAGGCTGATAGTCAATAACGCACAGGGTGCCTACAGCAAAGCCATCGAACGTTGTCAGCGGTGCTCCTGCATAAAAGCGAATTTCGGGCGCTCCAGCAACCAGCGGATTATCGGCAAAGCGCTCATCTTGAGTCGCATCCGGCACCACGAATAAATCTGACTCAAGAATGGCGTGGGCGCAGAAAGCAATGTCTCGGGGAGTTTGCTCGGCATCAATGCCCACCTTTGACTTAAACCATTGGCGATTACGATCAACCAGACTTACCAGCGCGATTGGCGTTTGGCAAATGTGGGAGGTAATCAGGGTGAGATCGTCGTAGGCCGTCTCCGTATCGGTATCTAGAACGTTGTAGCTCAGCAGCTTAGCAAGACGCTCTTCCTCATTCTGGGGCAGAGGAGCTGGAATCATAGGAATGCTTGTAGTGCGGAGATGGAGTTGGGCAACCCTCGGTTGTGGCGCTATCGATAGCCTGGCAGCTTGTTTCCACCTCGGCGCAGCTTGGCAGCTAGGATAAGCCGCTACAGCCTAATCGTCTGGGCTATAGATCCTCGGCTGAGGTCCAGCAGGCTATCTAGGGCGTTGTAAACACGAGCGTTGTGGACACGAGCGTTATGAACACGAGCGTTGTAGCTACTGCCTTGGCTATAGCTAGAGAGAAAACTACTCATTCAGCACAGGAACGCAAAGAAAGCCTGTATCGAAAGTAGTATTTTGAGTTTTCCCAAGCCTCTAACGCGATCAACAGCCATTTCAGCTTTTTGGGATAGGCATAGCTTTGTGAAGCGCTAAACAAAGGAAATGCCAATGCTCAATTCGCCCGCTTAAAGACATTGCCCAGCGGCTCAAAGCCTGATTTGAACAGCGGGCAAGGGGTAAGCCGCACAGCGCTTACGGCAGCGGTTGACGGCAAAAGAGCAAAATCGCTCTAGACCAGCTGAGCCGCTAGCTTAACGCCAAACTCCTGCTCAAACAGCTCCTTTTTGTAGGCCAAGCTCCACAGCTCTGATGAACAATCGTCGCTGGAGCGAGCGGGTTTAAGATGCAGGTGCAGCGTTTGGGCCTCAGCGTCAAACTGGGCGTGCACGCTTGCGATCGCACCAACACCGCGACGGTCTAGAGCCACAGCAATGCGCAGCAGGGCACTGAGCTGGTTCACCACCTGGCGATGATATTTGGAGGGCAGGCTGCGGAAGTTGTCGTGCTTTTTCTTAGGCGCGCTTTTGCGGTGGTAGCGAGCGATATTGGCGATTACCTCTAGCTCAGTTTCGGTGTAGCCCAGCAGTTCGGCGTGGCGAATCAGGTAGTAGGAATGCTTGTGGTGGGAGGAGTGACTGACAAAGTGACCGCAGTTATGGAGAATAGCGGCCGCCCACAGCAGCTCCCGCTCCAAATGCCCCCAAGCGTGCAGAGCACCCTGAGTTTGATCAAACAAATCGAGGGCAAACTGAGCCACCCGCTCACTGTCATCCTGCTGCACCCGGTACTTCTGGGCCGTTCTTAAAACGC